>MWEJ01000280.1 GCA_002071025.1 Verrucomicrobia bacterium ADurb.Bin070
TCCTCACGCCGAAAAGGAGAGAACAGATGATCGCTGCAGGCATACTTGTTGCCGCTTCATGTTTGCTGGCCGCCGCACCGGAACAGTTGCAGTGCGAGGGGCTTCGGGAGCCTTTGGGCATCGACCAGCCTCAGCCGCGTTTGTCTTGGGCCCTTCCGTCCGGCGGGCGCGGCCTGGCGCAGACGGCGTACCACGTGCTGGTGGCCGATTCGCCTGCGGCTCTGGCCGCCAACCGCGGCACGCTCTGGGATTCGGGCAAAGTCGGCTCTGACCACTCGCAATGGGTGGCCTACGGCGGAGCGCCGCTGCGCAAAGGGGCGCGCTGCTGGTGGAAGGTGCGCGTGTGGGCGCAAGGCGAGGCCGCGTCGCCTTGGAGCGCGCCCGCATCGTTCAGCGTCGGCCCGCTCGCGGCCGCGGACTGGCGCGGCGAGTGGATCGGCGCGGACTGGATCAAAGAGCATGCGGGGCCGCTGCCCTGGCTGCGGAAGGTTGTCGAGCTGGACCGCGCCCCCTCTCACGCCGTGGCCTATGTGTGCGCATTGGGGTACTACGAGCTTTACGTGAACGGACGCAAGGTCGGTGACGAGGTGCTGAGTCCGGCCGTGTCGGACTACGGCAAACGCGGACTGTACCTGACGCATGACATCACCGCGCATCTGGTCAAGGGCAGAAACTGCATCGGCCTCTGGCTGGGACGCGGATGGTCCACGGGTGTTCTCAAAAATGCCGGTACGTCCGGGCCGATGGTCAAGGCGGAGATCACCGTCGCGTTTGACGGGTCCGCACCGCTGAGCATCGCAACCGGCACGGACTGGAAGGCGCATCCCAGTTCCATCACGCCCTTGGGCAAGGGCATGAGCGGCAGCTATGGTGGCGAGCGGGTCGAGGCGGCCAAAGAGATCGCCGACTGGAGTGCGGCGCAGTATGACGATTCCGCGTGGTGCGCGGCGGCGGTGCATCATCCGCCCAGGCCGGTCATCGCCGCGCAGATGATGGAGCCCAACCGCACGCTGGACGAGATCCGCGCCGTCGCGGTCCAGCCGGTGGAAGGCGGATACCTGATCGACATGGGGCGCAACTACACCGGCTGGTTCGAACTGGACATGCCCGCCGACCTGCCGCGCGGGACGGAGGTCGTCATGGAGTTCGCCGACAAGCGGTTCCCCGACGGCAAGTTCCAGTTTTACGGACAGCGCAGCGAGTACGTCGCGCGGGGCGGCGGCGGCGAGCGTTTCTGCAACCGCTTCAACTACGCGGCCTTCCGGTACGCGGTTGTTCGCGGGCTGCCGCGCGCGCCCAAACCGGAAGAGGCGCGGGGGCGGCTGGTCACCACCGACTACGGGACCGCCGTCACCTTCGACTGCGACAACCCGCTGCTGAACCGCGTCCACGAGATGATATGCTGGACGTACCGCTGTCTCAGCCTGGGCGGCTACACCGTCGACTGCCCGCACCGCGAGAGGCTGGGCTACGGCGGCGACTCCGGGACGTCGATGGAGATGGGCATGCTCAATTTCCGCACGGGTCCATTCTACGCCAAATGGGCGGCCGACTGGCGCGACGCGCAGAACGAGGCGGGCGACGTGCCCTATACCGCGCCTTACGCGCAGGACGCGGGCGGCGGACCGGTCTGGAGCGGCTTCTGCATCACCATGCCTTGGCAGCTCTATCTGACGTATGGCGACCGGCGACCGCTGGAACTAGGGTGGCCCGTCATGCAGAAATGGCTCGCGTTTATCGACACCAAAATGAACGACGGCCTGCTGCAGAGCTACGTGGGCATCGGCTGCGCCGGCTCGCCGATCTGGAACTTTCTGGGCGACTGGGTTCCGCCGGGACGCAAACAGGGCAAGGATCGCGTCGACGACCGTTCGACCCTGTTCTTCAACAACTGCTATCTGGTGTACTGCCTGCAACTTGCGGGGAAGATCGGCCGCGTGCTGGGCGATGACGGGCAGGCCGTCGTCTACGAGGCGCGGGCCCGCGAACTCGCGGCACGGCTGCACGCGCGCTTCCTGAATCCGGACGGCGCCACCTACGCGAACGGCGAGCAGACCTACCTGGTCATGCCGCTGCTGTTCGGCATCACGCCGCAGGCTGTCGCGCCGCGCGTCATGGAAGCGCTGGAGCGCGACATCCGGATCACCCGTAACGGCCACCTGAACACGGGCATGCACGGCAACTACTTCATGGCCAAACACCTGATCGACATCCGGCGCAACGACCTGTTGGCGTTGATGCACATGAAGGAGGATTTCCCCAGCTTCGGACACATGCTCCGCAACGGTGCCACCACGATCTGGGAGGAGTGGGACGGCGATAATTCACAGATCCACAACACCATGATCTCGGTCGGGCTCTGGTTCACCGAGGGGCTGGCCGGCATCCGCCCCGACGAACGCGCGCCCGGGTTCAAGCATTTTGTCGCCGCGCCCGGCGTCGAGAGCGGGCTGAAGCGGGTCGATGCCTCATTGGTGACCGGATACGGCAAAATCTCCAGCGCGTGGCGCGTCGACGGCGACGCGCTGACCTGGCGGCTGGTCGTCCCGCCCAACACGACCGCATCGGTCGTCCTTCCCGCGACCGGGTTCGATGCGGTTCTCGAAGGCGGAAAAC
Organism: Verrucomicrobia bacterium ADurb.Bin070; assembly: GCA_002071025.1. Classification (GTDB taxonomy): domain Bacteria; phylum Verrucomicrobiota; class Kiritimatiellia; order RFP12; family UBA1067; genus DUPH01. The sequence goes on from MWEJ01000280.1 coordinate 2,617, forward strand.
CTGCGGCCGGTCAGCCCGGCATCACGCGGGCCGGCTTCGAGAAGGGCCTGTTCCGTGCCGAGGTCGCCTCCGGCGAGTACCGGTTCGCCAGCCGGCTCGCCTATAACTTGGACACTCCGTCGCAGTGACCCCATGGGTTTCACGCAGCTCCGAACAGAGCTTCTATCACCGGCCCGCCCATATCGTCGAAGTCCGCAAATATGCCCAAGAGCATCACTGGGCCAGCCAACCTTTTCGCCAACGACGTTTTATCAAGGATATTAATCATGACAAACCTCGCGCGGACGCTCGCCCCCGCGGCCTGCGGTCAGACACAAGCCGGGGGGGGGGCGAGTGTCCTCACGAGCCGCAGAGAATGGCGCCGAGCCGTCGATGGTCGCCTGTCGCCTGTCGATTACCTGACCGCTGCCGCGAGTTTATCCACCGCCGCGCGGAACGCCGCGCCGCGATCCGCGCAGGCCGGCGGCGCCATCTCGCGCAGCGGCTTGGCGTAGAAGGCGTCGGCCACCGCCTGCATCGGCAGCGGCTTGGCCGGCTTCATGGGGCTTGTTTTGTCGCCGCCCGCCACGCGCCCGTCCGCCCACGCCACGTAGAGCGCCATTTGCTTGAGGTAGTAGTCGTTGAACAACTCGTAGATATAGCTCCGGCAATATCCGTTCTCCGCGTTGCCTTTGAGCGCCTGCTCAAAACACGGATTGACGGGATGAACCGTCCGCAGCTTGTCCATCGAGGCGTTCATCGCGTAATCTTCGTGCAGCGCGAGCAGGTCGCGCAGCGCCGTCAGGAGCGCCGTGCAACGCGCGCCCGCCGCTTTTACGGCGCCGGTGTCGGCCCGTCCCGCGAGCCAGTCGCCCTGCGTGGCGGCGTAGCGGTAAAGGGCGACGCTGAACAGGCGGCCCGCCACCGTGCGGGCGAGGTCGATCGCGTCGCGGTCGACGAAGGCGGCGCCGGTTCCGTATGGCAGCGCGGCCAGCTTCTCGCAGAGTTCGGGGAACGCCTTCACCTGCGGCTCAAGCTTTGCCAGTTTCGCCCGGATGTCCGCGACGCGCTTGGCCGTGACCTCCCGGCCCGCAAACGTCGCGAGGTTGCGGAACTCGAGCGGCAGCTCCTGATGCAGCTTGATGAGCGGCAGCGAGGCCTGCCACGCCGCGAGCATCTGCTCGGCGGCCCCCTGATAGCGGTCGCGACAGAAAGCGGGAAGCAACTCCTCCGGCGTGAGCGTGTCGGGCTGCCATGCGTTTTTGGTGAAAAACTCCAGGATCAGGCTGTCGCTGTGGGAGTTCTCCGGCCAGTAAACGAAGCCCTTGCACATCGGGTCCGCGGCGGCGAGTGGCAGGCGTTCTTTGATGCGGTCATAGTTGCCGCGCAGGTCGTTCTCCCACTCGTAGGCGTGGAAGATGCCGAAGAACCACGGGAATGTGCCGATCACGCCCCACTGGGTGAAGTCTGAACTCCGGTGAATCTGCGGCAGGTCGGAGGTGTAATCGAAAAGGATCGTGTTTTCTGGAGACAGCAGCTTCAGCAGCTCTGCCACCTCTTGGCCGCTCCAGCCCGGGTAGTAGAAGTCCCACGACGCGATCAGCATCGGTGCCGCCGGATAATGTTCGCGCAATTTCGAGATGATCCGGCGGTAGGCATACAGTTTAATCTCCAAATTATCTGCACGATTGGTGAAAACCATCCGCTCGGCAAGCCCGATGGTGTGGAACATGTCAGGCGCGCCGTAGGCATCGATGTGGGCCTGCGTCAGCTTCCAGTAGTTGTCAAGGTTCTGGTCGTCGCGGATGTCCCAGACCGCGCCGGTCGGATTGCCCCGATACGCGCCGCCCGCTTGCGGCACAAACGCGGGGCGCACCTTCTCAAGAAAAGCGTTAGGCGTACGGCTGTACCAGTGGGTCATGGTGCCGGTGTCCTCGGGATGCATCAGGCCGCGGTCGCGGGCGTACCGCAGCACGCGCTTGCGCAGCTCCCCGCGGTATTGCAGCGGCCATGCGCTGGTGCGGTCATCGTAGGAGCGCGCCACCGCCTCGGGCAGCGGCGCGTCGGCCGGCGGATACGGCACGGCCTCGGGAAATGCTTTTTGGAAAAGGTCGTCCATGCCGATGCGCAGCATGAAGAGGTTGAGTCGCTTCTTGAGGATCCAGTCAATCTCCCGCTCCCATTGCTCCGGTCCCCAGTGCTCGGCCTGGAAGCGGTCGAGGCTGCGGTGCGCGAAATAGCGGATGCCGCGATAGTGGAACCGCGGCGCTTC
>MWEJ01000281.1 GCA_002071025.1 Verrucomicrobia bacterium ADurb.Bin070
CTGTGGGAGAGTAGGACGCCGCCGGGTTTTATCTTGGGGGCCGCGGATCGCGAGATCCGCGGCCCCCCTTTTTTTTGCCGAAATTACATCCTTGGTTTATTGTCCGTCCGCTGATAAACTGAAAGGATAAACAACGTTTTGTAGAGGAGTTTTCAATGCGCACGATCGAGGCCTCGGACAGCATGTCCTTCCGCAGGATGACCACGCAGGAGTTGCGGGACCGCTTTGTGATCGAAGATCTGTTTCAGCCGGGCCAGGTGACGCTGGTCTATACGAATGTGGACCGCGCGGTCGTCGGCGGGATCGTGCCGGTCGAGGATCCTTTGGAGCTTAAGGGCGGCCGCGAGATGGCGTGTACCTATTTTTGCGAGCGACGCGAGGCGGGGATCATCAATCTGGGCGGCGCCGGCAGCATTGTTGTTGACGGCACGACCTACCCTATGGCGAACCGCGAATGCCTCTACATCCGACGCGGCAGCCGCGGCATCCTCTGCGCCAGCGACAATCCGGCGGTACCGGCGCAGTTTTATCTGGTGTCTTATCCGGCTCACGCCGACTATCCCACGACCAAGGCGTCTCTCAAAGAGGCCAACCATATCGAGCTGGGCTCGTTGGCGGAGTCCAACCGCCGCACGATCCACCAGTTCATCCGCCCAGGCTTCATCAAAAGTTGCCAGTTGGTGATGGGCTTCACGGAACTTCATGAGGGCAGCGTCTGGAATTCGTTCCCGCCGCACACGCATGACCGCCGCACGGAGGTCTACTGCTATTTCGATCTGCCCAAGAACGGCATGGTCATGCATGTTCTGGGCGAGCCGGATGAAACACGCCACGTGGCAATTCGTGAAAAACAGGCGGTGCTTTCTCCGGCTTGGTCGGTGCACTGCGGTGCCGGCACCGGCGCCTACGCGTTCGTGTGGGCAATGGGCGGCGAGAATCAAGAGTTTGACGACATGGACAAGTGCGATGTGGTTAAATTCCGTTGATTGGTTAGTCGGAGGGGGGGGCGACACATGCGTTTTGCGCGGGTCATTGTCAAGAACTGGCGGAATTTCAGGAAGGCCGATGTTGCCATGGAGACAAGGCTTTTCGTGGTCGGAGCCAATGCCAGCGGAAAATCCAACTTGTTGGACGTCTTCAGATTCTGCCGTGATATAGCAAAAAAAGGCGGAGGTCTCCAAGAGGCAATCGCGCAGCGGGGCGGGTTGTCGAAATTGCGGTGTTTGGCGGCTCGATTCAATTCAAAGGTTGAGATCGACGTTTACTTAACAGACGATGAAGGCACGCGTTGGCACTACGCTATCAGTCTGACGCAGGAGCAACGTGGCAAACGGCAACCGGTGCTTGCTTATGAGAAGGTGTGGAAAAACGACGAGAAAATTCTCAACCGCCCTGACGAAAAAGACAAGTCTGACCCTCAGCGTTTGACACAGACGCAATTGGAACAGATCGCGGGGAACTTTGAATTCAGGGGAATTGCGGAGGCATTCCAAAAAATAGTTTACTTGCATCTTGTCCCGCAGTTGCTGAAGCATCCGCAACTTGCAAACCGAGATGCGGTCGGAGAGGATCCGTTCGGAGTGAAATTCCTTGAGCGGATTATGGAATCGCCGGAGAAAACACGAAAGAGCCGCCTCACGAGGATTGAAAAGGTTTTGCAGGTGGCTGTCCCGGAACTTTCGCAGTTACATGAAACACGTGACTCACGAGGAGTGCCGCATCTGGAAGCGGTGTACAAACATTGGCGTCCAAACGGTGCCATGCAGCAGGAAGATCAATTTTCTGACGGAACAATCCGGTTGCTCGGACTAATGTGGATCTTGCTTGACGGTGATGGGTTGGTCTTGCTTGAGGAGCCCGAGCTTTCCCTGCACGACGCGATTGTATCTAAACTGCCCGCGTTAATGTGGCGGCTGCAGCAAACACGCAAAAAAGCACCGCGTCAGGTGTTCCTGTCCACGCACAGCGTCGGTTTGTTGGGAGACAAAGGGATCAGTCCTGAAGAGGTGGTCCTGTTGAGATCGCGGGGCGGAGAGGGGACCGAAGTCGTTCCTGCGACCTCAATCGAGGTGGTCAAGAGGGCCTTGGATGGTGGCATGACGATTGGAGAGGCGATACTTCCGCACACTGCACCTCCACAGATTGCACAATTGACACAACTCACGTTGTTTTGATGCATCCATGGGTACGTTCATCTATATCGCAGTCGAGGATGATTTGAGTGAGGCGGTTGTTCGCCGCATTCTTGCGCAACGCGACGTTAGTTATGAGCCTGTCAGGTGGAATGTCGGAGGTGGCGCTTCTTTCCTGAAAGACAAAATCGTGGCATTTAATAATATTGCCAAGTCGGTGCCCGTTTTCATGCTGACGGATCTTGATCGTAAGGTTTGCCCATCTGCCTTAGTGAAAGAATGGCTGGGTTTTGTTAAGATGAACCCCGATTTCATTTTCAGAGTGGCCGTGCGTGAGGTTGAAGCATGGTTGCTGGCTGATGATGTGGCGTTGTGCCGTTTCTTGAAATTGCGCAAAGCGGTTAGGTTCATTATTCCGGAAGGCGAAGCCGATCCTAAAGCGAAAGTACTTGAACTGGCGGAACGCAGTTCGTCGCGGATTGTCAAGGACGGGGTCGTGCGTCGTAATGCGGATGGCACGTTGCAACAAGGACCTGTTTACAATGCTGAGCTTACTCGATTCACGAACGAAGATTGGGATGTGCATGTGTCGGCAGGGAAGTGCCCCAGCCTTCAGCGGTTATTGCGGGCGCTTGAGGCATTTGAAGAGAGACAAAGGTCAAGCAAATCGGCCCGATGAGTACTTCTTTATCAGATGGGAAAGTCATGAAGAATAAAGTTTTTATCGCGTTGACGGTGTGTCTTGTGGGGGCGGCGTCAGCGGGAGATGTGTACGTCGTGCCGGAGGGCGCAGAGGGCGGGAACGGAACGAAGAGGCAGCCGTTCACGACGTTGTCTCAGGCGCGCGATGCGATCCGCGCCGCGCGTCAGGCGGGGCACGGCGATGAGGCGTGGACGGTGCGGCTGGCGGCCGGTGACTACTTTCTCTCTGGGCCGTTCGTGCTGGAGCCCCGCGATTCGGGCGGCGACGGCGCACCGGTCGTCTATCAGGGCGAAGGCGCGGAGACGCGGGTGATGGGTGCGCTGCGCGTCGATGGCTGGCGCGCGACCGATGACGGCCTCTGGGAGGCGCCGATCCCGCTGCTGCCCGACGGCACGCGCGCCTATTTCGAGAGCCTGTTTGTCAACGGCCGGCGCGCGGTGCGCGCGCGTCATCCGAACGCCGGCTTCTTCATTCCGCAGTCGGTCAAACAGACGCTGCGCACCAACGAGCAGACGCGCACTGAATTCGCGGTCGCCGAGTTGACCGCCCGCGGCGAAGATCTGGCGCCTCTGGCCGGACAGCCCGCTGCGACGTGGCGCTATGCGCAGGTGGTGGTTCATCACAACTGGGACACGACACGCCGCATGATTCTCGGCTTTGACGCCGCCAGCGGCACGCTGCGCACGCAGGGCGGCCGTTGGAAGCCGTGGAATCCCTGGCGCACCAACTCGCTCTATTATGTCGAGAATGTGCGCGCGGCTTTCGATGCGCCGGGCGAATGGTTTTATGACGGCCTCGCCGGCACGATCCTCTACCGGCCGCGCAACGGCGAGCGCCTGCCCGGCCGCTGGCGCGGCGCCGAGGTTTTCGCGCCCCGCCCCGGTCTGCAGACATTGGTCGCGATCCAAGGTGATCCCGCCGCCACCCAGCGCGTGCAGCATGTCCACTTCCGCGATATTGCTTTCCACTACACCGATTCGCCGCGCCGTTCGGATCAGGTCGAGAAAGCCATGATCGCGCCCGACGTGCTCGGAGCGGCCGACCGTCCGGGGCCCACGCAGTTCGAGCCCATGCAGGCCGCGGCGCGCACCGAGGCGGCGGTGATGGCCGACGGCGCGCACGCCGTCACCTTCGAAGCATGTGACGTGGCGCACACCGGCGAGTACGGCATCTGGTTCCGCGCGGGATGCGTCAGCAACCGCGTGATCCGCTGCGCACTGACGGATCTCGGCGCCGGCGGCATCCGCATCGGCGATCCGGGCGGCAAGGGCGCGAGCATCGCCAGCAATGCGGTGGTGTCGGTGTTCGGTCCGTACAGCACGGCCTTCAACGAGGTTGACAACTGCATCATCACGCACGGCGGCCGTTTCCACGCCAGCGCCACAGCGGTCTGGATCGGCCATGCGTCGGACAACCGCGTTACGCACAATGAGATCGGCGACCACTATTACACCGGCGTGTCGGTCGGTTGGGTGTGGGGCTATAAAGGCAGCGTGGCGCAGCGCAATCTGATCGCCTACAACCGCATTCATACCATCGGGCAGGGTGCGCTGGGCGACATGGGCGGCGTCTACACACTGGGCACCTCGTTCGGCACGCGGGTCTGTAATAACGTGATCTTCGATGTCGACTCCTACACGTACGGCGGTTGGGGGTTGTATCCCGACGAGGGGTCAGAGGGGATCGTGTTTGAAAACAACCTGGTCTACAACACCAAAGACAGCTCGTTCCATCAGCACTACGGGCGCGATAACATCGTGCGCAACAACATCCTCGCATACAGCCGGCAGTATCAGGTGGCGATCACGCGCACCGAACCGCACCGTTCTGCCGTGATCGAAGGCAACATCATTTACTGGGCGCAGCCCGGCCGGGCGCTGGGGACGCCGCGCTACCGCGGCACGGAAAAAGCGCGCGTGGAGTGGCGGCGCAATCTGTGGTGGTGCGTCGACGGGCCGGTCGATTTCAACGGCAAGACGCTGGCGCAGTGGCAGGCCGAGGGTCGCGACACGGACGGGCAGGTGGCCGAT
>MWEJ01000282.1 GCA_002071025.1 Verrucomicrobia bacterium ADurb.Bin070
CAAACAGGCGCGCGCCGTGATCGACGGCTTGAACGCCGAGGTGCTGACGCTGGCGCTGGCGTATGACATCGACGCTGTGGCGGCGCGTAGCGGGCTGCTGTCGGCAGGCTGGCAGCGCCGGCTGCCCGCCAACAGTGCGCCCTATACCTCGACCATTGTCTTTCTTGTGCGAGCGGGCAACCCCAAGCAGATCCTCGACTGGCCAGATCTGGTCAGGCCCGGCGTGCGCGTGGTGACCCCCAACCCCAAGACTTCGGGTGGGGCGCGCTGGAATTACCTGGCCGCCTGGGCGGCCGCGCTGCACCGTCGCCTGGGCGAGGATTTCGCGCAGGCGTCCGGCGCCCAGAGCGAGTCCGCCCGCGACGCGGCGCGGCGCTTCGTGACCGCGCTCTACCGCAACGTGCCGGTGCTGGATTCCGGGGCGCGCGCCTCCGCCACGACCTTCGGACGCCGTGCGATCGGCGATGTCCTGCTCACCTGGGAGAACGAGGCCCATCTCGCGTTGGCGGAGTGGGGACCGGAACGGTTCGAGATCGTGACGCCCGCAGTCAGCATTCTGGCCGAACCTACGGTGGCGGTGGTGGACCGGGTGGCGGAACGGCGCGGCGTGCGCGAGATCGCCGAAGCCTATGTGAGCCACCTCTATGCGCCGGAGGCGCAGCGGCTGGCCGCGCGCCATCATTTCCGTCCGCGCGAGCCGCGTCACGCCGACCCGGCGGATCTCGCCCGTCTGCCGCCGCTGCGGATGCTGACGGTGGATGAGGTTTTCGGAGGCTGGCAGCAGGCTCACCGGACGCACTTCGCCGACGGCGCGCTGTTCGATCAGATCTATCACCCGCAGTGACCCGCAGGAGGCCGCACACATGACGTTCAAACAGAAACGTGTATTGCCCGGGTTCGGCTTGGCGCTGGGCACCACGGTGACCGCGCTCTCGCTGCTGGTACTGCTGCCGCTGGCCGCGCTGGTGGCGCGCAGCGGTGAACTCGGCCTGGCGGGCATGGTCCGCGTTCTCGCGCAGCCGCGCGTGCTGGCTGCTTTCCGCGTGACCTTCCTGACCGCCCTGTGCGCCGCGCTGATCAACGTGGTTCTGGGGGTGACGGTCGCCTGGTTTCTGGTACGCGGCCGGTGCCCGTTCAAACGGCTGATCGACGCCGTGGTGGATCTGCCGTTCGCGCTGCCGACGGCGGTGAGCGGCATCGCGCTGACCGCGCTGCTGGCGCCGGATGCCGCGATCGGACGCGCGCTGGGCCGGCTGGGGCTGCAGGTGGCCTTCACGCCGGCCGGCATCACGGCGGCGATGGTGTTTATCGGCCTGCCCTTTGTGGTGCGCAGCGTGCAGCCGGCTCTGGCTGATTTGAACCGCGAATTGGAAGAGGCTGCGGCCAGCCTGGGCGCGTCGCGTTGGCAGAGCTTGCTGCGCGTGGTGTTGCCGCTGCTGGCCCCGGCCATTCTGAGCGGCTTCACGCTGGCCTTCGCCCGCGCGTTGGGCGAGTACGGCTCGGTGGTCTTTATCGCCGGCAACATGCCGATGAAGAGCGAGATCGTCTCACTGCTGATCATCACGAAACTGGAGCAGTTCGATTATGCCGGCGCGACGGCGATCGCGGTGGCGCTGCTGGCGCTCTCGCTGCTCTGCATTCTGACCATCAATGCGCTGCAGGCCACGGTGGGCCGAGCTGAAAGGAGGGTGTCGTGAACGGTGAGGAGAGACAGGCCCTGTCGTGGGGCAATCTCGCGCTCAGCGTGACGGCGGTCGCGATCGTCGGAACGGTGATCGTGCTGCCGCTGCTGGTGGTGCTGAAAGAGGCGTTCGCGGCGGGGTTCGGCGTCTGGGCGGCGAGCGTGACCGATCCCGACGCGCGCGCGGCGGTGGCCCTGACGCTGGGCGTCACGGTCGTTGTCGTGCCGCTGAACACGCTGTTCGGCGTGGCGGCCGCCTGGGCGATCGCCAAGTTCCGATTCACGGGACGCAGCCTGCTGCTCTCGCTGGTCGATCTGCCGTTCGCGGTGTCGCCGGTGGTGGCCGGCCTGATCTTTATCCTGCTCTTCGGCCGCCACGGCTGGCTGGGGGGCTGGCTCGACGCGCGCGACGTGCAGGTGGTGTTTGCGGTGCCGGGCGTGCTGCTGGCGACACTCTTTGTGACCTTCCCCTTTGTGGCGCGCGAGCTGATTCCGCTGATGACCGAACAGGGTACCGAAGAGGAAGAAGCGGCGTTGAGCCTCGGCGCGACCGGCTGGCAGACGTTCCGCAGGGTGACGCTTCCCAACATCAAATGGGGCCTGCTCTACGGCATCATTCTCTGCAACGCGCGGGCGATGGGCGAGTTCGGCGCGGTCTCGGTGGTTTCGGGGCACATTCGCGGCGAGACCAACACCCTGCCGCTGCACGTCGAGGTGCTGTACAACGAATACCGTTTCACGGCGGCGTTCGCCTGCGCCTCGCTGCTGGCCGGCCTGGCGATGGTCACGTTGATCGTGAAGACGGTGGTGGAGCGTCAAGCCGCGCGGCAGACGGCACGCGGAGGTGAAACATGAGCATTTCGATTCATCAGGTGAGCAAGACATTCGGCGCGTACACGGCGCTGGACGATATCTCGCTCGAGATTCCGTCCGGCGAACTGACGGCCCTGTTGGGGCCGTCCGGTTCCGGCAAGACTACGCTGCTGCGCATCGTCGCGGGGCTGGAGACGGCCGATCCCGACGGAAGCGGACGTATCCTGTTCGACGGCGCGCCGGTGACGGAGAGCCCGGTGAACCGACGCCGCGTGGGGTTCGTCTTTCAGCACTACGCGCTCTTCCGGCACATGACGGTGTTCGAGAACATCGCGTTCGGCCTGCGCGTCAAGCCGCGCGGCGAAAGGCCCCTGCGCGACGAGATCCGCGAACGCGTCCACGCGCTGCTCAAGCTGGTGCAGCTCGAACAGCTCGCGCAGCGCTATCCGTCGCAGCTCTCCGGCGGTCAGCGGCAGCGGATCGCGCTGGCCCGCGCGTTGGCGATCCAGCCGCGCGTGCTGCTGCTCGATGAGCCCTTCGGCGCGCTCGACGCGCAGGTGCGCACCGAGCTGCGGCGCTGGTTGCGTCATCTTCACGACACCATCCATGTGACCAGCATCTTCGTGACGCACGACCAGGAGGAGGCGCTGGAAGTGGCCGACCGCATCGTGGTGATGAACAAGGGCCGGATCGAACAGACGGGCACGCCGGACGAGGTGTTCCAGAACCCGGCCTCGGAGTTTGTCATGAAGTTTCTCGGTGATGTGAATGTGTTTCACGGGCGGGTACACAACGAGCGGCCGGTGTTCACCGGCGACTCGTCCGAAGACGGCAGCGTCCGCCTGCTGGTGCGGCCGCACGATCTGGCCGTGCTGCCGCAGCCTGGGCCGGGCATCAGCATACCCGCGCGCGTCTACCGCGTGATGACTGCCGGCGCGCTGGTGAAGATCGAGCTGCTGGACGGCCAGAACCGGCTGGTGCAGGTGCAGGTGCCGCACGAGACCTACCGGACCGCGTCGGTGCACGCCGGGCAGCAGGTCTATCTGGCGCCCAAGGAGTCGCGCCTGTACGGTCAGTCCAGCGAGCGGTTGGAGTATGTGATTTAAGAAAGCGGACGCGAGAGGAGGTCGAAGATGACAACAGAAGCGTTGAGAAGCGAGCTGGCAGGCCAAGCGCCGGAGACGGTGCTGCGGCGCGCGTGGGAGGTTTTCGGAGAGGGGCTCGTGTTCGCGACCTCACTGGCGGCGGAGGACCAGGTCATCACCGAGATGATCGCCCGTAACCGGTGGCCGATTCCGCTGGTGACGCTGGACACGGGCCGGCTTTTCCCCGAGACCTATGACCTGCTGGCCGAGACCGAACGGAGGTATGGCGTGCGTATCCGGGTGTTCTTTCCGGACCGCGCGGCGGTCGAAGCGATGGTCGCCGAGTCCGGGATCAATCTCTTTCGCGACAGCGTCGCGTCCCGCAAGCGCTGCTGCCAGGTGCGCAAGGTCGAGCCGTTGCGGCGCGCGCTGGCGCCGTACGCGGCCTGGATTTGCGGGCTGAGGCGCGGACAGTCGGTCACGCGCGCCGAGGTGAGCGAGGTCGAGGACGACGCGGCGAACGGCCTGGTCAAAATCAATCCGCTGGCGGCCTGGAGCGAAGGGCAGGTGTGGGGTACGATCGCGGCGCGCGGCATTCCGTACAATCCGCTGCACGACCGGGGCTATCCGAGCATCGGCTGCGCCGGCTGCACGCGCGCGGTGCGCCGCACCGAGGATGTCCGTGCCGGCCGTTGGTGGTGGGAAGAGCCCGAACAGAAAGAGTGCGGGCTGCACCGGGGGAGTTAGAAGTTAGGAGTTAGGATTTAGGAATTAGGAGTTAGGAGGTAGAGAGATGAAGACCCTGTCACAACTGAAACAACTCGAAGCGGAGAGCATCCATATTTTCCGTGATGCGGTGAGTCAGGCGCAGAATCCGGTGCTGCTCTACTCCATCGGCAAAGATTCGTCGGTGCTGGTGCGGCTGGCGCAAAAAGCGTTCTACCCGGGACGTCTGCCGTTCCGCGTGCTGCACATCGATTCGACCTGGAAGTTCCGCGAGATGATCGCCTTCCGTGACCGTTTCTGCGCGGAGCAGGGGCTTGATCTGATCGTGCACACCAACGAAGAGGGCCGTGCGAAAGGGGTCAATCCCTTCGATTACGGCAGCCGCGCCTACACCGATATCATGAAGACGCAGGCGTTGCTTCAGGCGCTCAAGACCGGCAAGTTCGACCTCGCGTTCGGCGGCGCGCGGCGCGACGAGGAGAAGTCACGCGCCAAAGAGCGCGTTTTCTCCTTCCGTGACCGGCACCAGCAGTGGGATCCCAAGAACCA
>MWEJ01000283.1 GCA_002071025.1 Verrucomicrobia bacterium ADurb.Bin070
CAGCGTGATCACGCCGCGCCACACCGCTTCGAAATAGGTGGCTCGGCTGCCGCCGCTATTGTAGGGTGCCGGGAACGTGTAGGTGGTTCCGACTCCGAAATCAAACAGGTCGCCGGACGCGCCGCTCGGGAGCACCAGATTCGGGGTCAACGCGGCGAAGTGGCTCTCCATGCCGGCCAAAGTCCAGAAGGCGTTGGTGTTGGGCGAGACGTTGTAGTAATACCCCATGAGTCCGTTCGTGACCGGCGCGTTGATCGCGAGCGTGCCGGACGCGGGCACCTGGATCGTGGCGGGCGTCACGACGGATTGTAAGGCGAGTGTACCGGCGTCGAGGGAGGCCTGCCCGACAAACGGCGAATAGGGCTGAACGAGGCTCAGCGTGCCGGTGCCGAGTTTGGAAAGCGTCGCGTCGGACGCTCCATTGAGCGTGCCGGAGAAGGTGGCGTCGGATGCCTGATTGACATGCAGCGTCGGGGCGGTGCCGGTCCACGCGATCTGCGCGCCTGCGTCGCCGCTGAGCGTGCCGATGGCCGCACCGGCCGTGGAGGACGCACGCAACAGGCTTCCCGCCGCAAGATGGACCGTGCCGGCGACTGACGCGTCACCCCGCACCTCGAGCGTGCCCGCGGCAAGGGTCACGTCTGCGATAACCGCGGCATCGCTGTCGAGGGCCAGCGCGGCCCCGTCTGAGGTGGCGACGGCGAGCCCGTCTGGCGCGTTCACTGCGGTGTCGAGCGCGTGTGTGCCGGCCAGCACCGTGACGACGGGTACGGCGCCATTGGTCGCGACGGTCAGTCCGCCGCTGCCGCCGAGGGTGTAACCGTACGCGCTGTTGTTGAAGAGCAGGCCGCCGACGGTGTAGCCGATGCCGGTGTCGACGGTCGCGTCATTCGTGATGGCAAGGCCGAAGAGCGGCACGAGGCCCGCGCCGTTCGGTGCGGTGCCGCTGTTCCAGTTCGCGCCGGTGGCCCATGCGCCGCTTTCCGGATGCGTCCAAACTGCGGCGGTGCCGCCTGCGGCACCGGTAATGGTGAGCGTCACGCGGCCGTTGGCCGCGTCGTCGGCAAACAGATACGCGGCGCCCGGCTGGGGGTTGCCGACCGACAGCAGTGCCGCGTCGCCGCCGAGGCTGCCCGCATAATGGAAGAGCGTGTAGGTGCCGGGCTCGGCGAAAGGCAGGCCGGAGCCGGCGTAGTAGAGGTTCACGAGGGTGTTGCTGAGCGTCAGGCCGCCGGCTGCGGTCACGGTGAGCGTGTCGTTGCCGCCCGGCGCGAAGTCGACGTCCAGCGCGCCGGCTTCATCCGGCGTGCCGAGCGTCAGCGCTTGAAGGGTCTGGCCCTTGACCGTGCGGGTGCCGAAACTCAAGGCGCACGCGCCGACGGCCAGCGTGTCCGAGGACGGCCATGCGCCTTCGATGCGCAGCGCCCCAAGGCCTGTGACCGCGGTGATGCCGGGGCCGGTGAACCCGCCGGCAAAGGCGACGGTGTTCAGGCTCAGGGTGCCGTCGGACGGGCCGGAGAGCGCGATGCCGCGATGCAGGGTCAGGGTCCCGGCGAACATGGCCGAGCCGGCGGTCATGCCGAGCGTCACGCCGGCGCCCGCGTCGGCGACCTCGATGTCGTGGCCGACCCAGCGCCCGCTGCCGGCCGCGATCAGCGCGAGCGCATCGGAGGGGGCCGTGCCGCTGTCGCCGATCAGCACGGCGTTGGTCGGCAGCGTGTACCCCAGCGAGCCGCCGGTGCCGGCATAGGTGCGCCCGTTAAAGGGGTTGGTCCAGCCGGAGAGCGTGCCCCAGTCGTCTTCGGCAAGGATTAGCGTGCCGTTGCGCAGCACGGTGCCGCCCCGGTAGGCGCGGTTTTCGCCAGCGTCGGCACCGCCCGAACGGATTTCCAGCGTGCCAGGGCCGGCTTTGATCACCACGGTTTGGCTGATGCGCGCACCGCCGCTGCCGTAAAACGAGAGGATCTGCCGCAACGAAAGCGTGTCGTCCGCGCCGACATCGATCAGCGCGATGTCGCCGTGGGCCTGCGACCACTCCGTGGCGGTGAGGAGTCCGCCGCCGCAGCGGGTGGCGAACGCCGGCACGCCCGTGCCGCGCAGGGTGATGCGGTTGTTGAAGGAGACATCTCCCTGGGTGAGGCACAGCGCGGCGGACCGGCCGGCTTGGGAAAGCAGGTTGACGGTCATTGCGGCTGGCAGTTGCGGTGTCTGGACCGTGCCCTCATACACCAGAAGAACATTCGGGGCGTTTGTGAGCGTGGGAAGCGTCACGGTGCCGGGACCGCACTTGGCCAGCGGCTGGCCGTTGGGGACCGTCAGCGGCTGCCCGGCCACGGTGATGTTGCCGTCCGCCTCAACGGTCAGCGGAGTGCGCGCGAGGAGCGTGGCTTCGAGCGTCCACGTGCCGGGGGACGCCAGCATGAGCCGGGGCGCGGCACCGCTGGCACTGTTGGTGAGCGCCACGGCGTTGCCGGCCAGCGTGGCGGTGTCGGCCGCGCCGAGTCCGGCGGCCCAGAGTCCGCGTGCCAGAAATGTGCCTGCGAGGGTGTTGGTGGAAGCGGTGCCCGCTGCGGCGGGAAAGCGCGTCAGCAGATTCTGTCCGCCACCTGCGGCCGGAATGAGTCCGTCCTGCCAGCGCGCGGCATCGCTCCACGCGCCGCTGCCCTGCCAGGCGTACACGTTGCCGGGCGCGGCGCAGGCGAGACTGCCGCTGCCGGAGAAGATGCCGCTGGTGTGGGCGGCGTCGAAGGTGCCGGCGGCGGGCGTGCCGTCGAGCGCCACGTAGGCGAGCGGTACGCTGCCGCTGTGCGCCAGAACCACGCTCGCGCCTGTCGCCGCGCGCAGCAGGGAGTCGCCGCCCAAGGCACGGCAGGGCTGCGCGCCGGAGGGCACGGCGAAGCAGACAGCGTCGATCATCGAGGAACGGTCGTCCCAACTGTGTTCGCCGCCGATGCCCAACGTGTGGGTGCCGGCGCTCAGCCAGACGACGCCGCTGGCGAAACGGCCGGGCGCGAACTGCACCGCGCGGTTGAGGAAGGCGGCGAGCGGCCGGCCGTCGAGCCGCACATAGACCTGGTGCTCGTCATCATTTTGCCGCCGCAGGTGGGAGAAGGCGATGCAGTAGAGACCGTCCGCCGGCACGGTGACACTCTGCGCCACGCTGCCGCCGTACTGCAGGATCAGCATGTGGACGCCGTCGGGAGAGGCACCCGCCGAATTCCAGGGATTGCCGACGACCGTATTCTGGCGCGCGACCATGTTGGGGTAGGCGGTCACGCTCCAGTTGTCGATGACGTTGCCGCCCGAGACGTACTGATACGCGCCGTTCGCCATCGCGGGCGTCTCGAAGCTGCCGTTGGCGATCAGGTTCGCACCGCTGTCCGGCTCGCCCAGCGTGACCAGCGACGCGCCGGCCGCGACCGCGATCTCCGCGTCCGCGAAAAGCGAGCCTGCGGCCAGCAGGCTGCCGGCCTGGACGCTCACGGGGCCGGCGCAACGCGCCAGCGCCAGCGCGCCCGCGCCGCTCTTTGTCAGGCCGCCGACCGTGCGCAGGTCGGCGGCGATGCAGTTGGTGGTGGCGGCCGCGGCCGTGAGCGCGCCTTCGACGCGCAGGCGTCCCGCGCCCAACAGCGTGTAGCCGTTGCCGGTGAAGGTGAGGTTGGTGGCGCTGACGTCGGCGGCGATCTCGATCAAGCCGCCGCCCGCGCTCTCGAAGACCGCCTCCGCTCCGGGAATCCACGCGACGGCGTTGTCGCCCGAGTCCAGCCAGTTGGGCGTGGCGGCGTCCCAGACCCCGCCCGCCGGGCCGTTCCAGCGCAGCAGCGGCGGCGCTGCAAAGCCGTCCAACGCGCCGAATGCCAACGAAAACGCCAAGCCACACAAGGCCGTCCGGACTGTGCGCAAGATTGTACTCATGGTTGCTCCTACATCAAACTGAGGTCGATCGAGCGAATGGATAAGATGGCGTAAACATGATTCTTAATACAACTATCGCTGTTATTCTAGAACGCGGTTCAAGCGATTGTCTTGTACGAACACCCTGAAAATGTGTACAGATTGCGTGCCGGGAGAAGACAGGGAGAAGGGAGGAAGAAAGAAGGAGAGGAGGAGGGTTTAGGAATCGGGGTATCGGTGCGGACGTCACGGCAGTTGCCGCATGAAGAACCGATAGCGGTTGCGTGGTATCACGGCATTCGTCGGGTCTGACTCAACATCAAGACGCGTCCAACGGTCTGTCAGCGTTTCCTTGCCGAACAAAACAGAGACGGGCGCGGGTGTGTCCGGCCATGTGAGAACCACGTGCTCCGGCATCACGGTCAACGCGCCGACACCGGGGCAGGGGACGGCGGTCTGCAGCGGAGCGTTACCGATGAGGGTTCCGTTGTTGATGAACGTTCCGTAAACAGTGATCGCGCCGAAATTGGAGATGGTCCCGTTATTGACGAACGTCGCGTTCTGGCCGATCACCAGCGTCTGACCGTTTGTGACGGTCAGTGACCAGCCTGTTTCGAGCGCGGCATCGGCGGTCACGGCGCATGCGTTTCCGTACATGCGCCCGACACCTTTTTCAATGACAACGCCGCCGCGCCGATCTGTCATGTCCACAGGCGCGTTGGCCACAATAAAAGCGGTGCCGCACACGAAACCCGTGGCTGCCGGTCCGCGCGCGCCGTTCGTATATTGCGGTGACCCGGCACCGATTGCCGAGGCCCAATCACTGGCGGCAGTCTGCGCGTACACCATGCCCCCGGATATCGTGATGTGGCCGCCGCCGCCGTTGGGCCCCTGTCCGCCACCGATGGCGGCCCCGCCCCGCAGCGTTGTTGCGCCGGGACTGA
>MWEJ01000284.1 GCA_002071025.1 Verrucomicrobia bacterium ADurb.Bin070
CTGCTCGCTTGGCCTCCGAAATACCGGTCACGCCGTCGAATCTTCGGACAGCGGCGAGGTCGCCGTCTTCACGCTCCGTTTCCGGAAACCCAGGAACCAAGCGTTCACCGAAGACGAACGCAAGGCGTGCACACGGGAAGGCTATCACGCGCTCTCGCGCGTTCTCAAAGAACTGACGGCACAACACGGCCTTCGGCTTGAAGTCACCGCCGAAGACTCGGGCGAAGGCTCTTTCTGGCAAGACTATGGCGTGTATGCCATGGGACTGCTCGCCTTCACCGGTGGGATCGGCAATGCCATCCATATCTTCGGAGAGTCCCTCGACCAGGCCGGCGACATCACCGTCCGACTGGGGCAACACCTGTCCGGTGCCGGCCAATGGTTCAAAGGCTTCTCCTGGCGGCTGACGCCCAAAGCCTCACCCGATGCCGCCCCGGTCAAGCACCCCGGATGCTTCGGGATCTCCAAAGAGCTGGACCGTCGGACCAAGCGCTGCCGGCAGTGTGATTTCCTCAACGAGTGCGGCATCGCCGCACACCCCCGGATTGGATGACCATGAATCTTCAGAACGCACGCGACTGCTTGAAAACTTTCGACTTCACCCGCCTCTTCATCGAGGAGCTGGGCTGGTCCAAGCCGTCTTCATCCAAGCCCGTGCCGATGGCGGTTAAAGACCTCACATGCACTCGCCGTGAAGTCGCGCAACTCTCGGGGGTCGTGGTTATCGAGATCCTCACGGATGACGGCCCGATCCCCGATGCCGCCGGACGCGCCGCCATCCACAAGGAAATCGCCAAGCTCCACCACGAGAACGTCTTGATCTTCGTGGACGCCATTAAGTCTTATAGCAACAGGCCATCGCAAAGCGTGTGGTATTGGGCCAAGCGTCAGGACAAGAAGCTCGTTCCCCGCAGCCACATCTTTGTGCATGGCCAGTCCGGCGACCTGCTGCTGAGCAAACTGAGCGCCCTGGCGGTGGACTTCGCCGATTTTGACGACAGCGGCCACGTGCCGCTGCTCGAGGTCACGGCCCGGCTCAAGCAGGCCCTCGACATCGAGCGCGTCACCAAGAAGTTCTACGGCGAGTTCCAGTCGCAACACCTTGCGTTCCTGAATCTGATCACCGGCATTGACGACGAGCGCGACAAGCGCTGGTATGCGTCGGTGCTGATGAACCGTCTGATGTTCATCTACTTCCTGCAGAGGAAATTCTTTTTGGACAACGGCGACGAGTTTTACCTCCAGACCAAACTCGACCAGAGCAAAAAGAAGGGCGCTGACCGTTACTATTCCCGTTTTCTCAAAGTGCTGTTTTTCGAGGGCTTCGCCAAGCCGGAGGTCAAGCGCACCGACGAAGTCAACGCACTGCTTGGCAAGATCAAGTATCTCAACGGCGGCCTTTTCCTGCCGCACCCCATCGAAATCCGCTGGCCAAAGATCGCCGTACCGGATCAGGCATTCGAAAACCTTTTTGCCCTGTTTCAGAGCTACTCTTGGAACCTAAACGATACGCCCCGCGGCGACGACAACGAGATTAACCCCGATGTGCTGGGTTACATCTTCGAGAAGTACATCAACCAGAAAGCGTTCGGCGCTTACTACACGCGCCCTGAAATAACCGAATATCTATGCGAGCGGACCATCCACCGATTGATTCTCGACGGCGTCGCCGCGGGCGACGGCAAGGCCTCCCGTCCGTTTGAATCGATGGGCGACCTGCTGCTCAACCTCGACGCCCCGCTCTGCAAGAAACTCCTGCATGACGTGCTGCCGAACCTGCGCCTGCTCGACCCGGCCTGCGGCTCCGCCGCCTTCCTCGTCTCGGCCATGAAGACGCTGATCAATGTTTATGCCGCCGTGATCGGCAAGATCGAGTTCCTGAACAGCCGCGAGCTGCAGGAGTGGCTGAAGAAGACTCAGAAAGAGCACAAGAGCGTCGCCTACTTCATCAAACGCAGCATCATCACCAACAACCTCTTCGGCGTGGACATTATGGAGGAGGCGGTCGAAATCGCCAAGCTGCGCCTCTTCCTCGCCCTGGTCGCCTCCGCCCAGACCGCCGATGAACTGGAACCGCTGCCCAACATCGAGTTCAACATCATGCCGGGCAACTCGCTCATCGGCCTGCTCCATGTCGATCCTGCGAAATTCGACGCGCTCACAGACACGGCCGTCGAGCAGAAGCGCATGATCTTCGTGCATGAGCCCAGCGCCGACGAACTGGGTTTCGTTGTGGAGTCCGCGCCTGGCAAGACCCGCAAGGAGAAGGAGCGCGAGTATCTGGCGCGGCTCCACGGCCAGCGCTTTGCGGAGCTGTTGGAGGAGAAGAACCACCTGATCGACCTCTACCGGCGCGCGACGGGCTTCGGCCACGATCTGCAGGAGCTTCGCGACGGCATCGAGCAGAAGAAGAACGCCGCCAAGACCATGCTGAACCGCCTTCTGCTGGAGCAGTTCCAGTCGCTCGACATCCGCTACGAGCAGGCCACATGGGACGCTAAGAAGAACAAGGAGGGCAAGCCTGAACGCCGCGCCCTCACCGTGCTCGACATCGAGGCCCTCAAACCCTTCCACTGGGGCTACGAATTCGATCAGATTCTGGCCAAAGGCGGTTTCGACGCCATCATCACCAACCCACCATGGGAAATATTGACTCCGGAGGCAAAGGAGTTCTTTAACGAGTACTCGGATTTAGTTTCGAAGAAGAAAATGACAATCAGGGAATTTGAACAAAAGAAAACGGAAATACTGAAAGATCCAGAGATAGTCGAAGCCTGGCTGACTTATTTAAGCGAATACCCACATGTCGCAGCGTTTTTCAGATCAGCGCCGCAATATCAAAATCAAATCAGCGTGGTTCAGGGTAAAAGAGTTAGTTCTGATATAAATCTCTACAAACTATTTACTGAGCAATGTGTAAACTTGCTGCGTAATCACGGTTATTGCGGCATAGTTGTTCCAAGTAGTGTTTATACTGACATCGGCGCAAAACAACTCCGGAAAATGTTGTTTTTGCAAACAACTGTAACAGGGCTGTTTTCATTCGAGAATCGTAAAGTCATTTTCGAAAATGTTGATAGCCGTTTTAAGTTTGCGATCTTAACACTCCAAAAAGGACAGCCAACCAACGATTTCCCCGCAGCGTTTGTTCGACACGATTTGGAAGAACTAGGAAGTTTTCCAAAAGAAAATGCCATATGGTTGTCTAAAGACATGATAGATTCTTTTTCCCCTGACACATTCGCAATATTAGAATTTCAGTGTGCTACTGATGTGGCCATCTTACGCAAACTGTTAAAACATCCAGCCTTGGGAGAATCATCTACTGAGAGTTGGAATGTAAAGCTTATTGTCGAGTTTCACATGACGAACGACAGTCATCTGTTTACAACACAACCAGCCCAAAACCGATTACCCTTATACGAGGGCAGTTCTTTCTGGCAGTTTAACGGCAAGTATGGCGAACCACGCTATTTTCTCGCAATCGAAGACGTGCGGCACAACCTTCCGCAGAGGGGCGATAACACAGACTGGCAGACTTGTGATGATTATAAACTCGTTTTCCGTGCGATCGCATCACCTACGAATGAACGAACTTTGATAAGCGCTATCATCCCTAAGAGAGTCACCTGTAACCACAATGTGACGGTAGTTGTTACCAAGGGTCTTTCGCCATCGCCTTACCGAGATATGCTCTATTTAATGAGTTTTACGAACTCATTTGTCCTTGATTGGACGATTCGTATTGAGGGAGCTACATATTTGAAATTCGGAAGTATCTATCGATTGCCAGTGCCGCGCATGAAAGGTGAGAAAAACGTCCGGGAAAGAATTATTGAGCGTGCAGCGCGACTGATCTGTACGACACAGGAGTACGACGAACTGGCTAAAGCCATCTTTGGCAAGCAGGCGACATCTCGTACTATTGGAGCGACAGACCCCGCTGAGCGGATGCAACTGAGGGCCGAAATCGACGCATTGGTCGCGAATCAGTACGGCCTGACCGAGGAAGAGTTCGCCTACATCCTCACGACCTTCCCGCTGGTTGACGAGAGTGTGAAACAACTGACGCTTAACACCTACCGCGACCTTCAGCGGTTGGGCAAACTGCCGGACACACGCCTATGAAACTGAAATCCATCCGAATCCGCCATTTCAAGGCGGTCGAAGACAGCGGCCCGATCAAGTTCGGGGCGTTGACCGCTTTCGTCGGTTACAACGGCACGGGCAAGAGCAGCGTGATTGAAGCCTGCGAGTTCTTTCGCGACTACGCGCTCGGCGGTGTCGAGTCCGCACTCAATCCGTGGTACCAATACGACAGCATCCTTTGGCAGGGAGCGGAGCGGCGGAAATCGGTCGCAGGTCCGTTCTACCAGCGCCCGCTTGTGATCGAGCTGGCCGGTAAAGGAGAAAAGACCCCATGGAAAGCGCACTTGGAACTGGGCAAGCTCGCCGCTCCTTTGCGGGCCTATGAGGCGGGTGCGGTTGTTGTTAAGCGCGAACTCCTGCAGGTCGGGCGCGACAGAAAAATCTATCGAATCGAGGATCGGGACCGCGGCCGTCCCCGTTTCGGCAGCCAGTTGTTTGACCAGGAGAGAGCCGTCAATTTCCGCGATTGGATGTTCCTGAGCCTGAATCCGCACGAGATCGGGCAGCCCCGGCGCCGTCCCGAAAGCAAGGGTGACGAACCCTTGTTGAAGACCGGTGGCAATCTGGCCGATATCTTGAAGACGTTTCTCGACCGTGATCGGGACGGCTTCGACGCGATGATCGACGCGCTCCAACACATCGTTCCGTATGCCGCCAATGTGAGGCCGGACATCAC
>MWEJ01000285.1 GCA_002071025.1 Verrucomicrobia bacterium ADurb.Bin070
TCCTGCTGGACGGGCGACCGGTGAATGCGCTATAACCGTTACTACTTGGAGAAACGCAGGTGCGTTGCGCTCCGCTTTTTATTCACGCTAGCAAGAGTACGCTCATGAATAGAGTGATCGGGTTGGTTGTTTGCGCAGGATTGGCGGGTGCGGCGCGTGCCCAAGAGGTAAAACCGGCGCCGGCGGGCGGCGCGCAGCCTCCGCAGGCCGTGCAGGAGGAGAAAGGCGGCCTCGACTGGGACGGCGGCGCCGACCTCCGGATCAGGCACGAACTGCACGACAACGTGCCGCAGTATAACGCCAACGGTGCGGTCTCAGGCAACCAGAGTTACCTGCGCATCCGCCCGCGAGTCTGGGGCCAAGTCAAGAACGAGGATTTCCGCCTCTATCTGCGCCTCGCCGACGAATTCCGGGAGTACTTTCAGCCCAGCGAGAGCCGCAACTCCCAGTTCCCGGACGAGGTCATCGTGGATAATCTCTATCTCGACCTCTATAACCTCTTCAACGACCGGGTCGACCTACGGATCGGGCGTCAGGACTTCCTAGGGCCCGACGGCTACGGTGCGGGCCGCGTGCTGCTTGACGGCACTCAGGGCGACGGGTCGCGCACGGCGTTCATGGACGCGATCAAGGCCACCGTCAAGATCGACGAGAAAAACACGCTGGACTTGCTGGCGATCTACAACAGCTCCGACAACGAACTGAGCTGGGGACACCCTAAAGGGACGAACGGCAAAGCTCCTAAGGAACGCGATCTGACCTACAACGTGCCGGGAGCCACCGGCATGGACGAGTATGGCGGCGGATTGTATTTCAAATCGAAAGAGTGGAAAGAGTTCCCCTTCGACCTGTACTATCTGTTCAAGCGCGAGACCAAGGCGCGTCTTGCCGGCCGCGACCTGCCGGGCCGCAACACGCATACCTTGGGTGTGCGCGTGGCGCCAAAGCTCACCGAGACGCTCTCGGCCGAACTCGAGGGCGCGGCGCAAGCCGGCGAGCGCGACGGCGGCAAGTCCGTTCGGGGCTACATGGGCTATGCCGGTCTCACCTACAAACCCGCCGTCGAAACCTTCAAGCCGTTCGCCACCCTAGCGTGTTACTACCTCTCCGGTGACCGCAACCACGGCACGGACGACAACGACACTTCATGGAACCCGCTGTGGTCCCGGTGGCCACAGTACAGCGAGATGTACCCCTATCACGACAGGGGTGTCTGCTACTGGTCCAACCTGATCTACCCGAACGTCACGGTAGGCACCGCGTTTGCGAACGGCCACAAGGTGAACGTCAATGCAGGCCCGATGTTCGCAGCGGCTGAAGACGGCATGGGCGGCGGCGGCGGCGATTTCCGCGGCTGGTTCGGCATGGCCCGCTATGACTTCCCGTTGCTTAAGAAAATCTTTGGCAAACGCGGCGATCTGACGGGCCACGTGACCGCCGAGCTGCTCGATCCCGGCGACTACTATACCTCGGATACTATCGCTTATTTCCTGCGCTGGGAAGTGATCGCGCGGTTCTGAAGTCATCGGGGCGAACGTCGGACGGACCGCTTTATGCGTGACGTGCGGCGTCCGTCCCGTTATGCTGTCCCCCTCTTTCAACACGAGAAAAAGGGTTGGTTTCAGCATGAATGAGACGGTGAACAGGTGTGAAGCGCAATTGGCGGATTGGCTGCAGCAGGCGTTCAGGGCCGCTTTCGGCGAGGCGCAGGCGTGGTCCGGCATTCGCGTGCAGCCGGCCACGGACGCGCGTTTCGGCGATTTCCAGTGCAACGACGCGATGCAGGCGGCCAAGACGTTGCGCCGCCCGCCGCGCGCCGTAGCCGAGGCGGCCCTCGCCGCCCTGCCGCTGCCGCCGATGCTGACGCGCGCCGAGATCGCCGGCCCCGGCTTCATCAACCTCACCGTCTCCCCGGCGTGGCTGGCCGAGCAGCTCGCCGCGCTCGCCGCCGCGCCGCGCTTCGGCATCCCCGACGCCGGGCAGGGCCGCACCGTGGTCATTGACTACTCGAGCCCCAACGTGGCCAAGCCGATGCACATCGGCCACATCCGCTCGACCGTGATCGGCAACGCCCTCGACCGCCTCTACCGCGCCCTCGGTTTTCGCGTCCTGGCCGACAACCACTTGGGTGACTGGGGCACGCAGTTCGGCCTGCTGATCCAAGGCTACCGCACCTTCTTGGATGACGCCGAGCGCGAAGCCTTGACCGTCGAGGCGCTCGAACGCGTCTACGTGCAGAGCTACAACCGCTCTAAAGAAGAGCCTGCCTGGCTGGACCGCTGTAAGGCCGAGCTGGTCAAGCTGCAGCAGGGCGATCCCGAAAACCGCGCGATCTGGGAGCGCTTCATCGCCATCAGCCGCAGCGAGTTCGACCGCGTCTACCGGCGGCTGGATGTCAGCTTCGACCTCACGCGCGGCGAGAGCTATTACAACGACACCCTGCCCGCGACCATTCAAACGCTGCAGGAGAAGGGCTTGGCCGTCGAAAGCGAGGGCGCGCTGGTGGTGAAGCTTGACGACGAAGGCATGCCCGTCTGCATCGTGCGCAAGAGCGACGGCGGCTTCAATTACGCCGCCACCGACATCGCCACCGTGCGCAGCCGCGTCGCCGAGTTTAATCCGGACCGCATCGTGTATGTGACCGACGAGCGCCAACAGCTCCATTTTCGGCAGTTCTTCGCAGTGTGCGCCAAGCTGGGCTACACGACGCGTCTGGAGCACGTCTGGTTCGGCCTGATGCGGCTGCCCGAGGGCACCTTCTCCACGCGCCAAGGCAACGTCATCAAGCTGGAAGCGCTGCTGGACGAGGCCGAACGCCGCGCGCTGGAGATCATCAAAGGCTCGAACAGCGACATGCCCGAGGCCGAGCAGAAAGAACTGGCGGCCGCGATCGGTATCGGCGCCATCAAATACGCCGACCTCTCGCACGATCCGCAAACCTTGATCGTCTTCACCTGGGAGAAGGCGCTGGCCCTCGAAGGCAACTCCGGCCCCTACCTTCAGTACGCCCACGCGCGCGTCTGCAGCCTGCTCGACAAGTACGCCGAACAGGTGCCCGGACGCGATCCGCTCGGCAACACCCTGCTGCTGAACGAGCCGGTTGAGAAGGCTCTCGCCCTCCAGCTCATGCAGTTCCCGGCCGCCGTGCTGCGCGCCGCCGAAGCCTGCAAGCCCAGCGTGCTGGCTGACTTCCTGTTCGGCCTCTCGCAGACCTACAGCAGCTTCTACCAGCGCTCGCCCGTGCTCAAGGCCGACGAGGCGGTGCGCGACAGCCGCATCCGCCTTTGCGCGATGGTCGCCCAGGTGCTGGCCGAAGGGCTCGGCCTGCTCGGCATCCGCACCCCGCGGCGCATTTAAAAGGTCGTCAGCAATCCGTCAGCCACCTTGCGCGCGGTCTCGTCGCCCGCGAAGTGCTGAACCAGCACGAGCGCGAACAGCATGGCCGTGCCGGGCCCCTGACTGGTAATGAAGCTGCCGTCCGCAATCACCGGTGCCTGATCGTACGCCTCGCCCAACGCCTCCGCGCAGGCGGGGTAGCAGGTCGCGCGGCGTCCATTGAGCACGCCGGCCTTGGCCAACACCGTCGGCGCGGCGCAAATCGCGGTCACGTACTTACCGGCCGCCGCAAACGCCTTCACCGCCGCGATGACCCGGCTGTCGGCAGCCAGATTCTCCGTGCCCTGTCCGCCGCCCGGCAGCGTGATCGCGTCGAAGGTCGCGGGATTCACGGCATCCCACACCGTGTCGGCCAACAGCGTCACGCCGCGTGAGCCGCCAACCTCCCGTTCGCTGCCCAGCGCCGCCGAGACCACCTCGATCCCGCCGCGCCGCAGCACATCGATCACCGTGACCGCCTCAAGCTCTTCCACGCCCTCCGCCAGAGGAACCAATACACGCATACCCCTTCTCCTTTCTCTTCGTTTGAGTCCCCAACATCCGTCTCTCTCTCATAATCTTAATCTTAATCATAATCATAATCTTAATCTTAATCTAGATCTTGATCCCCATCCCGATCCGGGCACCCGTCGATCCACGCTGCTTCACATAATCTGCAACCATACTATCTCAACTTCGGCCGCCCGTCAAAACCCCCAGTCAAAAGCCCCTCGACAGACTGACACAAATGACGGACACTGTTTCCCGACGCAGGGACATTAAATGACGCGCGGGAAACCGGTTACACATCGTGCTTGCCAGTCCCGTGCCGAACGTGCAGAAGGCGTTATGCTCAGCCCGGAAACCATAGAAAAAATCAAAACGCGCATGGCCCTGGCCTCGGTGTTCGAGGAGGATCTTGAAGAGTCGTTCATCCTGGGCTCAGGCCCCGGCGGACAAAAGACCAACAAGACCTCGTCGACCGTCCGCCTCTATCACGCGCCCAGCGGCCTGACGATCAAATGCGGCCTCAACCGCTCGCGCGAGATGAACCGCTGGATCGCGCGCCGCGAGCTGGCCGAGAAGATTCTGGAGCGCGCGCAAAGCGAGCTTTCCACGCGCCGCCAGGCCGTTGAGAAAATCCGCCGCCAGAAACGTCGCCGCTCGCGCCGCCAAAAGGCGAGGATGCTCGACGAGAAGCGCAAGCATGGCGAGAAAAAGGCCGCGCGCGCCCGCGTCGATCCCGCCTGACACCCGGCTGAATCTCCCTTCTCCTTCTTCCTTCCTCCCTTCTCCTTCCTCCTTTCTCCCGTGCCCCACAGAGGACGACTACCGGCTGCGTTCGTCCACCGCCGCCAGCGCACCGAACTGCTCCACCACCACGGCCGGCGGCGAGCCGGTGTAAGCCGCCAGACTCGCCCGCGTGGTTTCGCCGGAA
>MWEJ01000286.1 GCA_002071025.1 Verrucomicrobia bacterium ADurb.Bin070
GCAGAATCTGGCGCGCCTTGACGCGCTGATGGCGGCCTGCATCTCCAACGGCATCTATGTGACCACCGACCTCTATGTCTCGCGATCGGTGCCCTGGCGCAGCGTGGGCATCGCGCGCGACGGCAAGATCGCGATGAATGCCTACAAGGTGCTGGTGCCGGTGCATGAGGGTGCCTTTCAAAATCTCACGCGCTTTTCCCGCCAGCTCTTGGCGCATGTCAACCCGCACACCGGCAGGCGCTACGCGGACGAGCCGGCGCTGGCCTGGCTGGCGCTGATCAACGAGGGCAACTTCGGCAACTATCTGGGCGAGATGCGCGAGATTCCCGAGTGGCAGCAGGCATGGGCGGCGTGGCTGGCCGGGCGTCAGGCGCGCGAGCCTGCAGCGTTCAAAGACCTGCCCGCCACACTGCCGGAGAGTATCTACGCGGGCAACCGCCACACGGCCGCCTTTGTGCTCTTCCTCAAGGAGACGGAGGATCGGCTGGTGACAAGGCTCAAGGCCTTCCTGCGCGACGAGTTGGGCTGCCGCGCGCTGGTGACCGACCGCAGTGCTTGGACCAACTTCGCACCGGACCAGGTTCCGCGCAGCGAACTGTTCGATTTCGTGGACGACCATTTTTATGTGGATCATCCACACTTCATCGAGCAGCCGTGGCGGCTGCCCAGCCGCTGCGAGAACGCGAACCCGCTCAAAAACGACGCGCTCGGCGCGCAGCGTGTGGTGTTCACGCGCCTGCTGGACAAGCCGTTCACGATCACCGAATACAACTACTCCGGCCCCGGCCGCTTCCGCGGCGTGGGCGGCATCGTGACCGGCACGATGGGCGCGCTGCAGGATTGGGGCGGGATCTGGCGCTTCGCCTTCGGCCACAACCGCGAGGCCCTGACGCGCCCGGAAGGATCAGCCATGGGCTATTTTGACATGGTGGGCGACCCGCTCTCGCTGGCGGCGGAACGCGCGTCGATCTGCCTCTTCCTGCGCGGCGACCTCGCGCCGCTCGCCCGCACCTATGCCATGGTGCTGCCAAAGGACGAGGTGTTGCGCATGCGCGACCGCATTCCGCAAAATTACACGGCCTGGCCGTGGCTGGGCTGGTATGCGCGCCTCGGTACGCTGGTGGCCGAGCGCGCGCCCGACGGCGCGACCTGGTCCGGCCGCTATCCGGAGGTCTACGACACCGGCAGCGCGGCGATCCGCGCACTGCTGGCGCCCGAGGCCGGCGCGCCGCTGCCGACGGCCGGCGATGGCGCGGTGGCGATCGACCGGGCGACCGGCCAGTTCGTGCTGAAAACGCCCCGCACCTGCGGCGGGTTTGCCGAACGCGGCATCATCGACGCCGGCGACCTGATCGCCGATGTCGGCGAGACCGCCGCCACGGTCTGGGTGAGCGCGCTCGAGGGCGAGTCGGTGCGCGCCTCGCGGCGATTGCTGCTGACCCATCTGACCGACGTGCAGAACAGTGGTATCCGCTACGCGCAGCAATCGCGCAAGACGCTGCTGGCGTGGGGGGGTCTGCCGCACTTGGCGCGCAACGGCAAGGCCGAGATCCGGCTGGCCGTCAAGCCGGCGGAGGCGTTCAAAGTGTATGCGCTGTCGACCGGCGGACGGCGGGTGGCGGAGGTCCCCGCGCGCGTGGTCAAGGGCCGGCTCGCCTTCTCGGCGGCGGTCGACGCCCGGCCCGAGTCGGCGACGCTGCTCTATGAAATCGTCCGCGACTGACAAGGAGGACGGCGTGAAGGTTGGCGTGACAGGGGCGCTCATGGTGCTCGCGGCATGGGCCGTGCGGGCGGACGTGGCGTTCGGACCGGTGAAGAACTATCCGAACCTCGGTTTCATGATGCCCGGCCTGGCGCGTGCCGTCGCCGAGCCGCTTCCGATGCCGCGCGCCCGCGCTTTTCTGCTCACAGGCGGTGAGGCGTTGGCGCGCGAGGACCGTTTCGACCCGTACGAGCTGTGGTACGGCAGCCAATGCTGCGGCCGCTGGCGCGATGACGCCGGCAACCGCCTGATCCTCGGGCGCGTGGCGCGGCGTCTGCCGGCGTTCGACGATGACCTCGTGTCGCGCGCGCGCTTCGGCGTGCGGATGCGCGACGCGGCGTACGAGGTTGATGCGCGCGAGCGCGCGCAGATCAACGAATGGGTGGCCACCTTCGCGGGCGTCCCGGTTTACGAGCCGGAAGCGCTCACGCTCAACCGGTTCGCGCTCGATGAGGTGCTGGTCTATCCGTGCGGTCAGGCGGGCACGCTGGTCTACGCCTTCCGGCCGCGGCGGGTCGGCAATGCGCCTTCGTTCGGCTGGTTCGCAGCCGTGCTGCACGCCGCCGGCGCTCCGGAGGCGGCGGTGCTGCGGGCGACGTTCGAAGAGCGTTTTCTCGCGGCGCTGGCCCTGCCGTCGCGGCTGCAAAAGGAGAGCGGCGTTGAGGCGGCGGAGGTTTCCGTTTCGCGCGCCGGCGAAAAGGCTCACGACCAGCCCAACCATCCGGTGCGCGTCGAGGCGCGCCGGAGCGTTGAGAATTATGACGACTGGTGGTTCGCCGAGACGGACGGCTTCATTATCCTGTCAGATGTCCACACCGAGGTGGGCACGTCGCTGATCCGCGAGCTGAAGGAGACGCTGCCGGCGCTGCGCCGCGCTTATGAGCGCCTGGTGCCGCCGCTGACGCGCGAGCCTGAGGTGGCGCTGCTGCGTTTGTTCGCGGAACGCGACGACTACGTGCGCTACGTCGGTGAGGCGCACGCCTGGTCATCCGGCATGTGGATGCCGGCCCGACGCGAGCTGGTGCTCTATCAGCAGGCAAACCGGGAAGCGATGATGCAGATCGTCCGTCACGAGGCTTTTCACCAATATCTCTCCCACGCCACCTGCATGCTGGGGGCCGCGCCCTGGGTGAACGAGGGGCACGCCTGCCTGTTCGAGCACGCGCGGGTCGACAACAAGGGGCGTGTCACGTTGCCGGAAGATCCCGAGCGGGCGCCGGTCCTGCTGGAAAACCTCGAGACCGCGGTCGCGTTGCTGCCCTTCTTGCTGCAAGCCGATTACGAGGCGTTTTATGACGGCACGCCGGCCGGGCGGCGCCTGAAATACGCGATGGCGTGGGGGCTGGCGTACTATCTGCACAAGGGGGTGCCGCTGGAACGAGACCCGCCGCATGCGCGGGTTCTGGACGAATATCTGGCAAGCTTGGCCGTGTCGCAGGACATGCAGGCGGCCACGCAGCTTGCCTTCGCGGGGGTGGAGATGGAGGCCTTTCAGGCGGCCTTCCGCGAATTCTGGCTGCGGCGGCGCGATGAGGCGCTGCGGGTAGATCCGCTGGAGTGAAAGCTCAAAGAGCCGGTCACGCAGGCGCGCCTGTCGGTGATCTGGACAGACCGTGCCGTGGCGGAGGCTATGAAAAAGGCCGGCATGACCGAGATCCGGTATGCCGACCTTCAGACCTTTTCGCTGTTCAACAGCGTCTATGAGCGTCGTCGCCTGATCTTTTACGGCGAGTGAGCCGCTCAGTTCGTCTTGCGGATCTTGAAGAACGCCTTTTCCGTGTTGCGCGGGATGCGCACGGTGGTCGAGGTGCCGCCGGCCGTGAAGGGCTCGGAGCCGTAGCCCCAATTCCCGCCGGCGACCGGGAAGTAGATCGCGCTGGCTGTCCAAGTGGCAGCGCTGAGGCTCTCCGCGCTGATGACCTGGTAGCTCTTGCCCGCCTCGGTGTTGAAGGTCACGACCATCACATCAGGCTCCATCACGACGCTCTCCATCTTGATCGATTTGATGGCAACCGGATCAGCCAGCTCATGCGGGTTGCCGATCTCGTCGATCACTTTGAAGGCGTAGGACTGGCCGACCTGCAGCAGGCCGGGGTAGGCGAGGAATTCGTAGTGGCCCGAACCGTCGGCCTGGACTTTTCCGACTTCCACCCAGGTACCGTTTATGTTGGCGAACACTGTGAACCAACCGGAGCCCTGCTCGTCGACGGGGTCAAGGATGAACAGGATGCCGTCGGCCGTCGCATAGACGCTGAAGCTGATCGAGGCTGACAGCGGGCCGACCACGCCTGCGGCTGACGAGAAGGCCTCGAGTCCGCCGGCGCCCAGCAGGCTGACGCCGTTGATGCCGTCCTCGCCGTGCATCGTCAAGCTGGTGACGGCCTTGGAGGCAACTTGGGTGGTCGGCGTCGGTCCGATAAAGACCTGGTAACGGTTATGGGTGTAATTAAAAACGAACGTGATGTAGTTGGTCGAGCCGTCGGTCACATCGAACGGTGTCGTGCCGCCCGACTGGTAAAGCGGCACCCACTCCATCACGGGGGTGACGGTGTTGGTGGAACCCCAGACATAAAACGTGCCGGTGGTGGACTCCGGGGCATCGCGCAGCGCGGCGACCGCGCCCTGGGCGGTGCCGACCTCATTCGATGCTGGCAGTTCGTCGAAAAGCTTGATCTGGGTCAGCAACTGAAGCGAGGCCAGCAAATAGCCGTTAGTTCCCACTACTGCATTCACTGGAATGTCGGCGTCCAATTGCCCCTCGAAGACAATCATCGTCCCGTCCAGTTCGGCCGTCCCGAGAGTGTTGGTGAATGTGGTTACGCTCGAGTCGACACCGTTGGTCAGCACATACCCGCTCTGAGCCTGGACAGCCAAAGAGCACAGCAGCGCACCGGCGAAACAGATCCACCCTTTAACGTGCTTCATAGACACACCTCTCCTTCAAAAAAAGATTTCGCAATTGCATTTGTATAATAGCAGAGGGGGCAGGGGGTGTACAGCGGAAAAACAAGAAATATCGCGTTGACACCCCCCCCCGCATTTTT
>MWEJ01000287.1 GCA_002071025.1 Verrucomicrobia bacterium ADurb.Bin070
CGCGCGCGAACCTTGGCCAGGAGCCCGCCCCAGCCGAGTCTCAGCCCGATGGCGTAGTCCGGCGCGAAATGGGCGTCCTTCCCGATGCCCGGCGTGATGTCGTACAGAAGCTGGCCGGGGCGCAGGTGGCTGTAATCAAAGCCGAAAGGCGACAGCTCCAAGCGATAGTTCGTGCGCATGCGCGACAGCATGAACATCCACCGTCCCGCCAGCGCGTCGTCGGGATCGACATAGACCGGGTGGCGCTCCATCAGATAGCGGAAGTTCGTGCCCCATGCCCGCACGCCGTGAAACGAGCCGTTGGCGTCGCGGCAAGGGAGGGTCAGGCTCAGCGACTCCGGCGGCAGCACCCAGCCATAGTCGTCCTCGTCCATCGCGCCCAGACGGCGGCGCTTCTCCTCCGTCTGCCGCAGCTTCGCCTCGCGCAAACGCTGGATCTGTTCCGTATATCTCATACTCTTCCCCCATCCACAACCAGCGGGACACCCGCATCACGAACGATCTGACACAGGCGGCGCAGGCGCTCATCCGAAGGCGCGTGAAACACAGGCGCTTCCCGGCCCAACGCCTTGACCTTTTCCTGTCCCAGCGGCTGATAGCGCAACAGTTCATAGTACGCCAGCGTTCGCAGCGGCTTCAGCAGCTCGACCGTCTGCTCGATGTTCGTGTCATCGTCGTTCACCCCCGCCACCAGCGGCGTGCGAATGATCAACGGAAGCTGCGCCGTTTGCAAAGCGGCGACATTTCTCAGAATCAGGTCGTTGGCCACGCCCGTCGCGCGACGGTGGCGTTCGGGGTCCGCCAGTTTCAGGTCCGCCATCAGCACCGACAAGAACGGCAGCACCTTCCCGAGCACGCCCGCCGGCACATGAAGACTCGTCTCAATGGCCGCGGGTATCGCCTCCGCCCGGCACTTTTCCAGCAAGGCCAGCAGAAAATCGGGCTGGCCGCAGGGTTCGCCGCCGGAGAACGTCACGCCGCCCTCCGGTGGATAGAACGGCCGGTCTTTGCGGATGACGGCCATGACCTCGTCCACCGTTCGTTCAGAGGCCGACAGCCTGCGCGCGCCGAAGCGGCACCGGTCCGCGTGTTCGGCCGAACCGCCGCATGCCCCGCAGCCCAGACACCGGTCGGGATAAAACAGCGGGACGGGACGCGTACTCCACGTCTCGGGATTGTGACACCACGCGCACCGCAGCGGGCATCCCTGCAGAAACACGACCGTGCGAATGCCGGGCCCGTCGTGAAAAGAGCCCCGCACGATGTCCGTCACCCACCCTGTCACTTCTACGCCTCCACGGCCTTGGGGTCTTTCCCGCCGATCCCGAACAGGATGCAGGCGGCCAGCGCGATCACCGCACCCCAACCCCAAATCGCCGTCCAGTCGTGCAACCGGCCCCCCTCGCCCCGATACGCATCGCCGACAAAGCCCGCGAGTTGCGCGCCGAGGAACATGCCCACCCCGAAAATCAGCATTGAAATAAAGCTCTGGGCGCGCGCGCTCATGGCCGGAGGCACCAACCGCGCCGCATAAATGGACGCTCCTGTTACAACCAATCCGTACGAAAGGCCGTGGAGCAGAAGCCCCGCGATCACGACCGGCCCGTGCATGCTGCCGAACGCGAAGAAACGTAGCGCCCAGACGGCCATGCCGATCATCAGAATCCGCTTCAAGCCGAGCTTGGCAATAAACCACGGCAACACGATCATCGTCAGCAATTCCGAGACCTGGCACAGCGTCATCAGCGCTGTCGGTTTCGGCATCTTGATCTCGGCCAGAAACGCATTGGTCCACGTCGTGTAGAAGGTCTTGGAGATCGTGACCAGCGGAATCGATACGGCAAACACAAGAAAGGCGGGGTCCTTCAGCAGCTTAACGGCGGTCAGGCCGAAGATGTCCCGTCCCTCCTTGCCGGCCCCTCGCGGCGGCGTGTGCGGCAGGGTCAGACAGTACACGGCCAGCACGGCCTGGGCGCCTCCAGCCAGATAAAAGAAAGCGCCGTCTTTCTCCCCGAAAAAGAACCCGACCATCAGTCCTGCGACGATCCATCCGGTCGTGCCGCCGATCATGAACCATGAAAAACGCTCCGACTTGTCAATGTGGCGGAACACCAGATTGTTACACAAGGGCAGCGTCGGCATGTAGCAGAGCGCATCGATGACGATCAGCGTCATGAGCGCCGGGAATGTTGTCTGCTGCGGCGCGAGACAGAGACAGACCGCCCCCGCCAGATGCAGCGCGGCGAGCAGGCGTTCCGTGGCAAAGAAGCGATCCGCCACATACCCGAGGAACAGCGGTGAGATCAGCGCCCCCAGCGCGGATGCGCCGCAGATCCAGCCGATCTGCGCGCCGGTGAACGCCAGCGTAGCGTTCATGTAACTGCTGACCGGAACAATCCACGCGCCCCAGATAAAGAACTCAAGGAACATCAACGCCATCAGCCGCAAATAGTTGACTGGGGTGTTTGACATGCGATCACCGCCCGGTTGTGTCGTTGACGATTTCCATCCGGCCGCTTGCCGCAGACCTCAGGCCCGCATCGAACGCCGCCGTCATCTCGAGGTTGAACGCCGCGCTCAGCGTCTCATGAACCGGCTCCCCGGTTTCAAGATGATGGATGAACGCTTCGGCCAGCGTGGCGCGGCCTTCCGGCAGGGGCTCTGCCTCAATGATTTCAACATCATGCCCGGCACCGCGCGTGAGCTGCACCACCGGTTTATCGCCGTAGATTTCAAAGGAGAGCGCACCGGCTGAACCAAACAGCATCAGAGGCCCGGCGGTCAGAAACGTTTTGCCCAGGGTTGTCCAGGACCCCTGCGCGACGGCGATGGCGCTCGGGAAGCGTACGACCATCACGCCATTGTCGTCGGCGTCGCACCACCCGCTGTCCAGGTTGGCCCAGAGGCCCTGCGCGGAGACGGCGCGCTCGCCGGTGTACCAGCGGCCGTACATCACGCCGTAGCAGCACAGGTCGATTGTCGCGCCGCCGCCCGCCGCCCTCTGGTGCAGCCAGATCGCGGCGCGCTCCTTCTCCGTGAGCGGCTCGGCCGACTCGCTGACGCCTTTATGCGAGGCGCCCGGCCCGTACGGTCCGGAGTGGCCCACGCGGTAATGGATCTCGACGAGTTTTCCGATGGCGCCCGCCGCGATCAGCGCCTTGGCCTTGCGCGCATGCGGCAGCCAGGTGGCCGGCCAGTTGACAATCAGCGTGGTGCCCGCGTCGCGGCACGCCTTGACCATGCGCTGCGCGTCCGGCAGCGAGATGGCCATCGGCTTCTCCACGCAGACGTGAACGCCCGCGCGCGCGCAGGACTCGACCGCGTCGGGATGCTGGTTGTTTTCGGAATTGATGGCCACGATGTCCAGCTTTTCGTTCGCCAGCATCTCGCGGTAGTCGGCATAGCACTGGGTGATGCCCGCCATCCGCATGACATTGTTGCGGTTCCACTCGCGGGTATACGGCACGCTTCTCAACTCCGGACACAGCGGGACCGTGTCCGCGCAGGCGACCATTTCAGCCTGCGGATGCGCGGCGAACAGCGACGCCACATGGTTGATGTGCGGATGCGCGAAACCGATGATCCCGACTCTGTACTTTTTGCCCATGTCAAATCCCCTTCTCTATAACTTGAGCGTTGAAAGTTGAACGTTGAGAATTGAGCGTTCGGCGTTCAAAGTTCGATGTTCAGCGTTCAGCGTCCAGACGCACTTCGCGCCCCTCTTCGGCCGACCGGTAGATGGCCTCCAACGCGCGCATGACGTTCAGCGCCTCTTCTTTTTTCACGCAGACCTCCTCCTCGCCCTTGATCACCCGGACGAAATGCGCCACCTCATTCCAGTGTGCGTAGAAAGGATGATTCGGCTCGGGAGGCAGGATTTTCGGCGTCACGTCGACCTGATACCGGCCCATGTTCCGGATGACGCGAAGATCCAGCACGCGCGGATCAAACGACAGCCCGCCCTCTGTGCCCATGATCATCACGCCGCCGGCACTGTCGGGGACATTTGCCGCCCAGCAGACCTTGAGGTGAATGGTTCCGCCGTTGTCGAGCCGAAGAAACGCGCTGGCAAAATCCTCCACGTCGAACGTGGCGGGATTGTATGAGGCACTCGACACGCCGCCGGCAAAGGCGCCGCTCTCGACGGACGAGGTGATCAGGTTTTCGTTGCGCGTGCCGATTTTAGAGTACGTGGCGCCTGACACCGCCACGACCTTGGGATTGCCCATGATCCAGAGCACCATGTCCAGCATGTGCGCCCCGAGGTCAACCAGCACGCCGCCGCCCGACAGTTTCCGGATGTGGAACGAACCGTGGGTCGGGATGCCGCGCCGGCGAAGCCGTGCCGCATCCGCGCAGTAGAGTTCGCCGAGCTGCCCGTCCGCGGCAAACGCCTTCGCCGCAGCAACCTGGTTGTAAAAGCGCATCGACTGCCCCACCAACAGATGCCGGCCCGCCTCTTCCGCCGCCCGGAAGATGTCCGCCGCCTCGCGGCTGGTGATCGCCAACGGCTTTTCACAGAGCACATGCGCACCGGCACGGAGCGCCGCCTCGGCATGCGCCTTGTGGCAGCCGGCCGGCGTGCAGACCGACACGACATCGGGGGCCAGTTCGTTCAACATTTTGTCAACGTCATCAAACACACCGGGGACCGCGTGCTTGCCGGCCGTCGCCCGCGCGCGGCCGAGGTCCGTGTCCATGACCCCGACAACCTCCGCCCCCCGCTGCGACTGCCAGGCCGGGATATGCGCCGAGTTGGCAATCATGCCGCATCCGACCACGGCCACTCTGAGTTTA
>MWEJ01000288.1 GCA_002071025.1 Verrucomicrobia bacterium ADurb.Bin070
CTTGGGCTCGGGGATCAGCATGGCTTCGCGGTCCTGCTCGTGCTGAATGAGGCCGCCAAATTCAAAATCGCGCCGCTTCACCAGGCTTCCCTGAACGAACGCCCACTCGGGGAAGACGATGGGCTTGGCCGGCGCCCCGCACGTTTCGAACTTCAGCGCGTCGCCCCAGACGATGTTGTGGGCCAGCACAAACCGGATCGCGTCCCGGCAGCCGGCCGTGGAGGTTTGCGGGAAAAGCCGCTCATAGACCGCATCAAACACCGCGAACAGGCGTTCCCGGCACTGCGAGACGTTGTCGGAGAGGATGTCGATGCCGTAGAGGCTGGCTACCGCGGCAAAGGCGTTCCGCTCGAATTCCAACTGCGACTTGCCGTAGCGTCGCTCCACGACGGCGAGTTTCCGTTCGAGAATCGCTGTCAGGAAATTGCCGTTGCCGCAGGCGGGCTCGAGAAAACGGGATTCGATGCGCTCCGTCTCCTGCTTCACGAGGTCGAGCATGGCTTCGACCTCCCGCTTGGCGGTCAGCACCTCGCCGTGATCCGCGACGCGCTCCTTGGATATGACCTGTTCTTCCATTCTTGTATTCAAAGTGTAGCACTTGCGGCGCGGACGGCGCGAGGGCAAAAGGCGGGCCCTCTACTTCGCCTTCTCCACTGCCGCCCGCAGTTCTTCCACGCGTTCCGCGTGGTCGTAGCGGGCCGCTGTCGCGTCCTCGGTCCAGCCGCCCAGTCGCTTGGCCAGGTCATCCGACACTCCCGCCTCGCTCAACCGGGTGCGGAACGTGTGCCGCCAAGAGTGGAACGTGTGGGCCTCGACATCGACCTTCGCTTTCTTCAGGATGTGCGAGAAGCGGCAGGACAACAAAAAACCGCGAATTCTTTGAGAATTCACGGCTTTTTGAAGAAATCAAATGGCGGGGTGGACGGGATTCGAACCCGCGACCACCGGATCGACAGTCCGGTGCGCTAACCAATTGCGCCACCACCCCGCGAAAAAGTGAATGCAATTTATCAAACGCCCCGCAGGCTTGCAAGGGGGAAAATGAAATTTTTTCGCGCGATTCCTCACCGTCATCAAAACGGCTAGGCGTACGCGCCGTTTTTCGTTATAGTCGCCCTGTAACGATGCTTAAAAGAGGAGCCGTGCTTGTGAAAAACATCCATGTTCAGGCGCAGAAAGACCACATCACCTCGCTGTGCACGGCGTCACCGATCCAGGCGCTGACCGAACTCATCTGGAACGCGCTTGATGCAGACGCCTTTGACGTCAAGGTGGACATCATCCAGAACGCGCTGGGGGGGATCGATGCGGTCCGGGTGGCCGACGACGGACAGGGCGTCAACGCGCTGGAGGCGGACCGGCATTTCGGCAATCTCGGCGGGTCGTGGAAACGTGGCGCAAACAGGACGCCGCTCTCGGGGCGCGTGCTGCACGGCAGCAAGGGCAAGGGGCGCTTCAAGGCGTTCGCGCTCGGCAACCGCGTTGAGTGGCGGACTACCCTCGAGACCGGCGGCGGCTTGCGCTCGTTTGTGCTGGCCGGATCGGCCGACGATCCCGGCCTGTTCACGCTGACCGAGGCGGACTCGCCCGGGCCGGCGACCGGCACGGAGGTCATGATCACCGAGATCCAGCATGCCATGGGCTCGCTGCTCGACACCGCCTGGGTGGTGCAGCAGC
This sequence comes from Verrucomicrobia bacterium ADurb.Bin070, assembly GCA_002071025.1. GTDB lineage: Bacteria > Verrucomicrobiota > Kiritimatiellia > RFP12 > UBA1067 > DUPH01. The sequence goes on from MWEJ01000288.1 coordinate 1,678, forward strand.
TCGCCTCGCATTTCGCGCTCTATCTCAAGGCCTATCCCAACGTGCGCATCTACTTTCAGGGGCTGCTGGTCAACCCCGTGATCGTGCAGCACGCCAGCCACCTCTACCATCTGAAATCGTCGGAGGGCGCCAAGGCCGACCTGCAGGTCATTGAGTGGAAGACCAAGCAGGGGCGCGGCAAAGTGGTGTTCTGCAACAGCGACGGCTTTGCGCTGCATGAGGCCGACGCGGCAGTGCGTCCGGGCGGCGGCTTCAACTTCACCGCCTATCTGGTGAGCCCGCGGTTCGCCGTGCTGCACAGCGAAAATCTGCTGGTGCTGGACGAGATGCATCCGGAGACCAAGGCGTTTCTGGACGCCGCGCGCGATATCCTGCGCCGCCACTTCCGCGAGCGGCGCGAGGCGCTGACCGCCGAGCTCATGCAGCAGTGGCGTGACGACGGCGTTTACCCGTACGACGGCGAGCCTGCGGACGGGGCCGAGAGCGCGGCGCGCAGGCGCTTTGACGGCTGCGCCCTCGCGGTCCGCGCCTATTCCGACAACTTCGATGTGATGACGGCTGTGGAAAAGAAACTGCTCTTCCGCCTGTTGCGTGAAACGCTGGCGGCCAGGCCCGACGGCGCCACGCTGATCGCCGATCTACTGGGTGTGCCGCTCAAGCGCCGGCGCGAGTTGCAGAAGCTGTAATCGGTTGTTGATTCGGTTGTTGATTCGGCTTGCGGAGACTTAACCAGCAGGATTATCATTACCGCGTATATGTTGTGTGTTGTGCGTACGACGACAGGTTGAATCAAGATGCACGGATTTGAATCATCAGGCTTTGCGTACTGACGTCAGGATGCGCAGTGAAGGGGTTTGATCATGGCCATGAAATGTGTGTTTGGCGGTGTGGTGTGCGCCTGCGGCGTGTTTTCTCTTTTGGCGGCCGAGCAGGTGTGGCTGGATGACGGGCCGGACAACGTGTGGAGCGTGTCGGCGCTCAACTGGGATGCCGGCGCGGGGTGGGCGAACGGCAACACGGCGCGCTTCACCGGCGCGGGTGGAACGCAGGCCGGCGAGACGGTCGATGTGTCGGGCGCGGTGACGGTGGCGGGCATGGCCTTCGAGACCAACGGGTACGTGATCGCCGACGCGGATGCCGACGGCACGCTGACGCTGGCCGGAGGAGGCGAGTTCCGGGTCGCCAACGCGGGAGATGCCGCCGTCGTGAGCGAGGTTGTCGACGGCGCCGGCTTTACGAAAACGGGGTCGGGCCGTCTCCAGTTATCAGGCGCCAACACCTTCACGGGCGTGGTCCGTATCGCGGAAGGCACGCTCCGGCTGAGCAAATGGAACCCGACCGTTCTGGGCGCCGCGGGCTCGGGCAACGGAACGGTTGTGGAAAGCGGGGCGACCCTGGATATTTCGGCGCCTTCACGAACAATTTAAATCGCGCCGAAGATTTGGCGCTCGCGGGCGCGGGGGTTGACGGGCAGGGCGCGCTGATCAATACCGGCACCGGATGCATGAACTCCGGGTTCAGCGGCACGACCACGCTGCTCGGCGACACCACGATCGGCTGCTTCAGCCGCATCGACTTCCGCGGCAATGTGGCGGGGGGCGGGCACACGCTCACAAAAATCGGCGGCAGCGAACTGGCCGTGGGTGTCCAGGTCCACAACTGTCCGATTGTGATCAACGCCGGCAACTACACCTACATGAATGCGCTCGCGCTGGGCGGCGCTGATTTCGACACCACGCTGAACGGCGGCGCATTGCGCTCTTACAGCACTCAGACCGTCACCGAGCATCTGATCTGCAACGGCGGCGCGATCGTCGCGGCCGGCAGCGCGGCCAACACCTTTACGCTGAACGGGCGCATGACGCTGAACGGCAGGACGGCGGTCCGGGGCGAGCAGACGTACAGTACGGTCGAACTGGCCGGCGTGCTCGAAGGGCCTGGGGGGCTCACGCGCGACGGAATCGGCACGGTGGTGATCTCCGGGAATTCCAATACCTATGCCGGCGCGACCGTCATCACAGCCCCGCTCTATCTCGGGCGCACGAACCAGGCGGCGGGTGTCTTCGGCGCCGGTCCGGTCACCAACACCAGCACGCTCTATATCGACCGCAGCGGCAGCTTTGTCAGCTCCAACGGGTTCTTCGGCAGCGGCAGCACGATCATCCGCTACGGCGGCGAAATGGTCCTGAGCGGCAGCAGCTCCTCGTGCGGCGTGGTGCGCGTGGCGTCCGGCGGTCTGGCGCTCACCAACGGCGCGGTGCTTAAGGTCTACAGTCGGTTCTATTTTGCGGAGCGCACCTCGTCGATCGGCTATCCGGTGGACCCGACCAACGTGACCGCCACCCTGAAAATTTCGGACAGCGCACTGTTGGATGTTTACAACATTGAAACCGGGAACGGCTCCTCCGTGACCGGCGGCGGCATGACCGGCATCGTGGAGCAGGCGGGCGGGAGCGTGCGCACCTATGGCTGGAGCGGGGATCCCGGCAACTTTCCGGGCGAGTACGACGGGCTGCGCATCGCGCACTGGCCGCAGGCGTACGGGGTCTACAACCTGCGCGGCGGCACGGTGACGGTCGAGAACGGGTACCGGCTGGCGATCGCGACGGACGGACGGGGCTGGATGCTGCAGACCGGCGGCGAACTTTCCGCCTCGGAAGTGGTGGTGAACGCCCGCGATAACAGCGGCGGCTACGGCCGGCTGACGCTCGAAGGCGGCGTCATGAATGTCGGCAGCAACGGCATCACGGCCGGGACGGGCGCGCCATACCTGATCGAATTCGGCGGCGCGGGCGGCGTGGTGCGCGCTTCGACCAACTTCGCCTCCTCGCTGAACGCCACGCTGGTCAGCAACGGCACGGATGCGATCACCTTTGACACGCAGGCGTGGGGCATCACGCTCTCGGGCAACCTGACGGGCGACGGCGGCCTGAACAAGACCGGCACCGGCACGCTGACGCTCTCGGGCAACAACACGTATGCCGGGCCGACGCGCGTGCTGCAGGGGCGTCTTGTGCGCGGCGCCTACGCCGCGCTGCCGGACATGGGCGAGGTGCTCTTCGGCGTGACGCCGGACGACGCGGGCGGCCGGCTGCACGCCGAC
>MWEJ01000289.1 GCA_002071025.1 Verrucomicrobia bacterium ADurb.Bin070
CTTTCCGGCCGCCTTCTCGCTCAAGCGTTCCGCCGGCATCGCCCCGCGTTCCAATTACCTCAAAGTGATCGGCGACTTCGCGCGCTGGAACGACCGCGTGGTCTTCGGCTGCGACGACTCGGCGCAAAAAGAGTTCCTGAACCACCGTCCCTTCAAATCGGCGCGCGGCGCCCCGGTGCAGTCCAACTCCAACCTCTGGTTCGTCGATCCCGCGCGTCTCGACCGCCTCGGCCCGGCCATCGGTCGCGGCTCGGTCTGGCTGCGCGACACCCTCGCCGCCGGCCAGGTGAGCGAGCCCTTCCTCTTCGACGGCTACGACTACCGCATGCTGACCCTCAGCCACGCCAACCCCGAGCCGGTCACCTTCACGCTGGAGGTGGACCGCGCGGGCAACGGCACCTGGGAGAAGCTGCGCAGCTTCACGGTCGACCGCTCGCGCGTTCATCTGCTGACCGACGCTGAGCGCGGCGCCTGGGTGCGGGCGCGCGTCGATGTCGCCGTCCAAGCGGCCACCGTGCACTTCCACTACCGTAACAAAGACCCGCGTGGCCCGGCCAACGCGCCGATCTTTGACGCCCTCGCCAAAGCCGGCGAAACCCCGCGGGCCCGGGGTGTGATCCGCAGCAACCGCACCGTGCTGAGCATGCTCGACGACGGGCGCTACTATGAACTGAACAGCCGCCTCGAACTCTCCGCGCCCGAAACGGCGACAGGCGCGGCCCTGGTCGCCGAAGGTGCGCAGCCCGAGAGCGGCATCCGCCTCGACGACGCCTCTCTGATCGTGGTCGAAGACGGCAAAACCTACCGCCTGCCCAAGAATCCCGCCTATACGCTGCCGCCCGCGCCGGCACCGCAAGACACGCAGCGCCCGACGCTTGAGGCGCTGTTGCCGCGGAGCCTCGCAAAGGGCGCCGCCGCCACGGCCAGCTCGGTCCACCAAACCTATCAGGCGGCCTTCGCCGCCGACGGCCTGTTCGACGACGACTCGCGCTGGATCGGCTCCGGCCCCGACAGTTGGCTCGCGCTTGACCTGGGCGCGCCCAAGACGTTCCGCAGCGTCTTCGTGGCCACCGGCTGGAAGCGTGAAGCGGTTTACGCCGCGCGCGATTTCGACGTGCAGGTCAAGCGCGGCACCGTTTGGCAGACGCTGCCCGGCGGCGAGATCCGCGGCAATGCCGCCACGGTTGTCGGCGTGCGCCTGGCTGAACCGGTGACCGCGCAAGAGGTGCGCGTGCTTGTCAAAGACGCGGGTTACGCGCGCGTCTATGAGGTCGCGCTCTTTGCGGACCAGCCCGAGCTGCGCGACACCGACACCTCGCGCCTGGCCTTCGCCCGAGTCTGCCGCGAGGTCGCCACCGAACGCGACCTCTTTAACATCCACGGCACCTTTTACGAATTGCCGGCCCGCAACGCGCAAGGCTTTGCCAAAATCCGCCCGGTCGCGACGCACAATCTCGCGATCCACGACTACGCCTCGCACTTCGGCATGCTCGTCCTCACCGGCCTCAAGGACACGCAGGCCGGCGGCCACGTCCTGGCCAGCGCGGACGGCCGGACCGCCCTCTGGGCCGGCGTGATCGACGACCTGTGGCAACTGGGCAAACCGCGCGGCGAAGGCGGCGTATGGAACCGCACCGCCGTGAAGGCGGACGTCCCTTCCGATCCCTATCTGATGACCGGCTTCGATCAGAAGAGCGTGCGCCTGTTGAGTACCGCCGACGCGCGCATCACGCTGGAGATCGACATCGACGGCACGGAACTCTGGGTGCCCTGCCAAACCTTCACGCTCAAGGCCGGCGACGCGCAAACCTACCGTTTCCCGGAGGGATTCTCCGCATACTGGGTGCGCGCGGTCAGCTCGGCCGACACCACGGCCACCGTGATGTTCACCTACGAATGAGCGTCTGATCGCCCGCGAGAAAACGCACCGGCAGCGGCCCGAGCGGTTCGCCGGCCGCGACGGAGTCGCGCAGCGCGGCGGGAATCAAGTCCCACCCGTATGTGGCGTGAGCCGACTCCTGTCCGTCGGGCCGCGGCGCTGAAAAATAGAAGCGGTCGCAGACCGCGCTGCCGAGGGCCGATCCGTCGGCCAGCGTCACTTCCAGCCGGACGCTGCCGACCCCGAACACCGCCCCGCCGGGGTTGGTCAGCGTCACATCGTTCGCCGCCTTCAGGCGTTTACAGGCTTCCGCCGGCAACGGCACGCGCGTCTCGCGGAGGAACGCGGCCCAGTACGGCGCGGCCTTGATCCGCGCCGTTCCGGCAGGTTCGCCGTTCACGATGATGCCGGCCTCAACCTCCTGCACCGCCCACTGTTCGGGCCGGTAGATCAGCGCCGCCGACGGCGCGGGCCGCCAGGCCGTGAAAACCAGCGCGGCCGCCTTGGCGCCGGCCAGATCCTCAGACGAGACCGTGCGCCGCGCAGGCGGCTCTGCTACCATTGTAGTCACGACATGCCCCGGCGTCTGCCATTCGAATGCGCGCACGGTCTTATCGCCGGAACGGAGCTGGACACGCACGCGCCGCTCGTCCACGTTCACCAGATAATGTCCGTCCGAGGGGCCCGACAGATACCCCCAGCCATACGGCATCTCGGCGCGCGGAATCAGCAGGGCACGCCGTTCCTCCATCGGGATCAACGGGTCACTCGCGTCGATGGCCACCCCTTTGATCTGAGTCAGCGAGGTCTCGCCGATCTTTCGCACCCAAGCTCCGGTGTTATGGGTGTGGCCGCAGAAATAGGCGTCCGCCGGATGTGCCGCCAGCGCGGGCGCAACCGACGACGTGAACCGGGCATTCTCGTAGCCGGGCGTCGCCACAGCCCAGAGCGGATAGTGGCCGAAAGCGAACACGTGCCGGATGCCGGGGTTGGCGCGCACTGCCGCGAGCGTCTCCTCAAGAAACGCCTGCTGCTCGCGGTACTCAGGCTCGCGCCGAGCGGTCGCCTTGTACTCCATGTAATCCAGAAACACGAAGCAGGTGTTGCCGTAGCAGAAGGCGAAATACGGCCGGCTGACCGGCATGGACAAGCTACGCGAAAAGAACGGCAGGATCGTTTGCGCGTAAACGGTTCCGCCCCCGTGACGGTCATGATTGCCGACCGCCATAAAAAACGGCACCTGAAAGGCATTCGTGACGCAGGCTAGCGCGCCGGCAAACTCTTCAGCCATGCCGGCCGCGTCCCACTGCCGGTGGTTGGCGTCTTCGCCGCTGACCAGATCCCCCGTATGGCAGACCAGCGCCAGCGGAGGCTGAACCGTCTTCAGGGACGCCGCGATCGCGCGGAGCGTCTGCTGCCGCTCGAACGCCGGACGCGAAAAATGAAGATCGCCCAGCACCGCGAAGCTGAATGATCGCGCAGCCGGCTCCAACATCGGCAGAGGCTCGGCGCCACAAGCCCACGCAATCAGGCTCATCAGCGTCACGCCCCAACGCAGGGAATGTTTCATGCGACGGTGCTCCTTCTCTGTTGAATGACGTTTCGGCAAGGGGATTACATGACGCAGCAGGAAAGGCCGCGCGCTGCAAACACCGACAGATCCGGCGCGAGCGGAGCCCTCTCGTCGAAGGGCGGCGCGTAGGTCTTACCAACCAGCGCGTATTTCGCGCCGGCGGTCAGGTGGTACGGCAGCAGTTCCACGCGCATCAAGCCGGACGGCCCCCGCAGCAGCTCCGCGAAACGCGCGAGCGTCTCCGGCGCGTCGTTGACGCCCGGTATCAGCGGGATGCGCGCGATGAACGGCCGCCCGCTCGCTTTGAGCCACGCCAGATTCTCTAAGATCGGCTGCGGGTCCGCCCCCGTGAAGCGAAGGTGCTGTCCGGGGTCGGGATGCTTCAGATCCTGAAGCACCAGATCCACCTCCGCCACCGCCCGGCGGTAAGCGTCGGGCGCGGCATACCCGGAGGTCTCGACCGCCAGATGCACGGGACGCAGCCGGCCGGCCAGCTCGACCAGAAAATCAGGCTGGGCCAGCGGCTCGCCACCCGAGAAGGTGATGCCGCCGCCGTATGCCTGAAAGAAGGCGGTCTTGGCGTTCAGCTCCGCCGCCAGCGCCTCGGCGGTCACGCGGCGGCCGCACACCCGGCGACAGCCTTGCGGACAGACCGCCACGCACGCGCCGCAGGCGGTGCAGGCATCGGGGGAGGGACAGGCGCGCAGGCACGCGCCGCACCGGTCGCAACGCGCGGCGTTGACCAGCAGTTGCGGCTCGAACGACAGCCCCTCGGGATTCTGACACCAGGCGCAGCGCAGCGGGCAGCCTTTGAAAAAAACCGTGGTCCGGATGCCCGGCCCGTCGTGCAGGCAGAACTCGCGCACTTCAAAAATGACACCCTCGGCCGACATGACCTCCTACTTCCGCTTTAAAACCAGGGGGAGCTCAGCCGTTTGCAGCAGCCTTTTCGCCTGCTCGTAGGTCTCCCATGCCTGAAGGTCTTCCTCGGAAAGGGCGTCGATAAAGGCGCGAATCGACGGGACCCCGAGAACCCCCGATTCCGCATCTTCATAGCCGGCAACATGCGCACGGAGCCGGTGAAAGACCCGCGCCTCGACACATACCGCACCCTCCTGTGTGCGGAAAACCCTGTCGGTCTGCCGCATGTCGCAAAGACTGATCTCCGCATCGAGCGGCGTCCGCGTTTCGGCGTCGAACACTTTCACCGTAACGCGCGCGAGCACAGGCGGGGGCGTGCTCCAGTCGCCGAAATAGAAGGGACTCGAAGCAGCAACGACCTTCCCAGACTGTCCGTCCTCCGCGCAT
>MWEJ01000290.1 GCA_002071025.1 Verrucomicrobia bacterium ADurb.Bin070
GGCGTGGAGCTTGTCGGTGCTGATGCCCATTTCCGCGCCCATGCCGAATTCGCCGCCGTCGGTGAAGCGCGTCGAAGCGTTGACGTAGACCGCCGCCGAATCGACCTCCTTGAGGAACAATTTGGCGTGGCGGGCATTGCGCGTGACGATCGCGTCGGAGTGGTGCGAGCCATAGGTGTTGATGTGCCGGATGGCGGCCTGGACATCCCGGACCACGCGCACGGCGAGAATCAGGTCGAGATACTCCGCATACCAATCTTCCTCGCCGGCCGGCTCGCAGCCGGGGATGCACGCCCGCGTGGCGTCGCAGCCGCGCAGCGTGACAGCGCGTCGCGTCGCCATCGCGGCGAGCTTCGGCAGAAAGGCGGCTGCGGCCTGCTCGTGCACGAGCAAGGTTTCCAGGGCGTTGCACACGCCGGGACGCTGGCATTTGGCGTTCTCGACGATGGCCAGCGCCTGGTCAAAGTCGGCGTCGTCATCGACGAACACATGGCAGACGCCTTTGTAATGCTTGAGCACCGGCACGCGCGCCTGATCGACCACGGCGCGGATCAGTGATTCGCCGCCGCGCGGAATGACCACATCCACACGGTCGTCCATCTGCACCAGTTCGCGCACCGCCTCGCGGTCGGTGGTCTCGACCAGTTGCACCGCGTGCCGGGGCATGCCGGCTGCGGCGCCGCCCTCCTGCAAGGCGCGTACGATGGCAAGGTTCGAATGGAACGCCTCTTTGCCGCCGCGCAGGATCACGGCGTTGGCAGTTTTGAGGCAGAGCACGGCTGCGTCGGCGGTGACGTTGGGGCGCGACTCGTAAATGATCACGATGACGCCGAGGGGCACGCGGCGTTTTTCGATCACGAGTCCGTTGGGGCGCGTGCGTTTCCAGAGTTTCTTGCCGACGGGATCTGCCAGCGCGGCCACCTCGCGGATGCCCGTGACCATCGCGTCGATCCGCGCATCGGTGAGAGTCAACCGGTCGATCATGGCACCGGAGAGGCCGGTGGCCCGGGCGGCGGCGATGTCCTGCGCGTTGGCGGCCTGGATCGGCGCGCGCTGGCCGTCGACGGCGTCGGCCATGGCGAGCAGGATCGCGTTCTTCCTGCGGGATGAAAGCCGCACCATGCGCCGTGAAGCCGACAGCGCCTGATCGCCGAGTTTGCGTATGGAGTCATGTATGTTCATAGCGGTGATCTCAAGAGGAAGGCGAGGGGGGCGGCTTGGCAGCAGGCCGTCCGGGCGGACGCGTTAGAGCGCGCTGCTCAGGATCAGCGTGCCGATGTCGTGTCCGGACATGGTCTCGGTCAGCACATTCTTGGTGCGTCCGCCAGCGATCACCACGCCGCAGCCGGCCTTGGTGGCGATCTGCGCGGCGCGCAGCTTGGAATCCATGCCGCCCTTGGAGAGCCCGCCGGCTTCGGCCGGTTTGACCCAGCCGAAGGCTTCGCTCATGTTTTCGATGCAGCGGACGCGCTGGCCGTCGCCGTCGAGCACGCCGTCGACCGTGCTGAGGATGATCAGCAGGTCGGCGCGGGTGAGCTTGACCACCAGGGCGGCGAGGTAGTCGTTATCGCCGAGAGAAAGGTCGGCCTTGAGTTCTTCGTCCGCAACCACGTCGTTCTCGTTGATGATCGGGATCACGTGGTGACGGATCAAATGCTCCATCGTCCGCTTGGCGTTCGCAAAGCGGATACGGTGTTGGAAGTCGGCGTGGGTCAGCAGAACCTGGCCGATCACAATGCCCTCGGCCCCGAACAGCTCTTCATAGTGCGCCATCAGACGGGCCTGCCCGACGGCCGCGCACATCTGCAGGTCCGGCACGCTGGTGGGGCGCGCCTTCATGCCCAGTGCCTCGATGCCCGCGCCAACGGCGCCGGAAGAAACTAGCAGAACCTCGTATCCCTTGCGGTGCAGGCCGGCCACCTGTTTGACGAGGCTGCGGAGGGGGCGCATGTCCGGGCGTCCGGAGGGCTGGGCGATGACCCGCGTCCCGATCTTGACAACAACGCGCCGGGCTTCCGGCAGAAATTCGCGGTAACGGTGTTCGACATTCATAGGCACACTCAGGCTGCAAAACGGTTTAGGCTTCATCCCTTTAAAAAAGTGTCGAGATTGTAAAACATGTGCCGGGCGATTGCAAGGATAGGGCAGTGTTCTGTCTTGCGCCTGCGGGGGCGACTCGCTTACACTGAAAGCCTTTTAAACGGTGGTCGGGGGAGTTGGTGATATGACAAAAAGATGGGTGACGGTCGCGTTGGCGTGCGGGGGCCTGATGGCGTGCGCAGAGGTGTCGGGTGACACCCCGACGAAGGCAACGGAGACGGGGGATGCCATCTCCTATGAGGCGTTCGGCGCGGTCGGCGACGGCAAGGCAGACGACCTGCCGGCCATCTGCGCGGCGCACGAGTATGCGAACAAGCACGGCAAGCGGGTGAAGTCAAAGCCGGACGCGGTGTATCATTTGGGCCGCCGGGCTCTGACGGTCGTCATGGCGACCGACACGGATTGGGGCACGTCGCGGTTCACGATTGATGACAGCCAAGAGGTTGAAGACCACAGGAAGCCTCTCTTCGAGATCCGGTCGTTGTTGACGCCGGTCGAAGTGAAAGTCGAGCGGCTCGCGCGGGGACAAACCCGCCTGGAGCCGTGTCCTCCCTGCGACTGTGTCGTTTATGTGCAAAACCGGAACCGGAAAATATTCATCCGGAAAGGACTTAACCAAAACGACGGTACCCCTCAGCAAGAGGTCTTCGTTTTTCGTCGTGACGGCACGATCGAAGGCGCCATCACCTGGGATTATGACACCGTCACGCAAGTGGTGGCCCGGCCGATCGACCCCTTTCGTCTGGTTGTTCGTGGCGGCGTTTTCACGCATGTCGGCAACCGGATGCGGCAGGAAAAGGGGTACAACTATTGGGGGCGCAACATCAAGATCACGCGCTCGAACACCGAGATCGTCGGCTTGACCCACCGCGTCACCGGCGAGACCGAGTTCGGCCATCCCTACGGCGGGTTCTTGGCCATTCAGCAGTGCGCGGACATCACCCTGCGGGATTGTTCGATCGACTCGCGCAAAACGTATAAAACGATCGGATCGGCGGGTAAACCGGTTTCGATGGGCTCGTACGGGTACAGCGCGTCATTGGTTGTGAATTTCCGCATGATCAAGTGTACGATGGACGCCATCAACGACCGGACCCGCTGGGGCGTGATCGGTAGTAATTTCATGAAAAACATTCTGCTGGAGGATTGTGTCCTCTCGCGCATGGATGTGCATCAAGGCGTGTCGGGCGATTACATCATTCGTCGCACCACATTGGGGTATGCGGGGCTGAACGCGATTGGCAGCGGCCGGCTGATCGTTGAGGACTCCACCTTGCATGGCAGCCATCTGATCACGTTCCGTTCTGACTACGGATCGACGTGGGACGGGGATGTGGTCATCCGCAACTGCCGGTGGATTCCCCAGGCGGGCCGTATCCCTGTCCAACCGGTGATGTTCGGCATGCAGAACGACGGCACGCATGATTTTGGCTATCCGTGTCATATGCCGCGGGAGATTCGGATCGACGGCCTTCACATTGAAGACGCCAAGCCACCTGCCAACTATCAGGGTGTGGTCCTTTTCGGAGATCCCGCCGGACGGTCGCAGGCGGAGCGCCCGTTTCCGTATGCGCAGACGCAGACGGTGCGGGTGCGCGGCTTGAAAACGGCCAGCGGCGTGTCGCCGAGGCTTTCCGCAAACCCGGAATGGGCGCGCCCGATTGCCTTTGTTTCAGAGTGAGTGCGCCAGCCGGCTTGGCCGGCAGTGCCCTGCTTGGCGTACCGCAAGGGCGGTCATGCCTTGACGGGCGGTTCGCGACATGCGTCGCAATACGCGGCGATCGGACAGCCCGCGCACTGCGGATTGCGCGGGCCGCAGCGTGTCTGACCAAAGGCCACCAGGTAGGAGTTCCACGTTTTCCAGTAGCGGACCGGCAGGGTCGCCCGCAACGCCATTTCGGTGTCGAACGGCGTTTGGGTGTGCACAAGGCCGAGACGGTTGGTGATGCGGTGGACATGCACGTCCACGCACACGGCGGGCTTGTCGAAGCCGAGCGCCACCACCAGGTTCGCCGTCTTGCGCCCTACGCCGGGGAGTTCGCACAACGCCTCCACCGTATCAGGCAGGACGCCGCCGAAGCGGGTGTCGAGCGCATCGGGCAAGGCCTTCAGATGGCGGGCTTTGTCCCGGTAGAATCCCACCGGATAGATCGTTTTCTCCAACACCTCAAGCGGAATGCGGCGCAGGCCATCCGGCGTGGTCACGCAGCGGAAAAGACGTTCGCACGCGGCGGCTGTGCAGGCGTCTTTGGTACGCGCGCTCAAGATCGTTCCCAGCAGGACGCGGAACGGGTCGCGCGTCTGTATCGCAACCAGATCGATGATCGGAGCTTTCACGCTGTGAAAGGCGGCTTTCAGCCTCCGGTTGACAGCGGGGATGTCGGCAGGTGTCATGCGGGCATTCTGCGGCGTTCGAAGGATGCAACCGAAAACAGGGCGAGGTCGTCCAAAACCCAGTCGGCTGCCGAGAGGTCTTGCGGGTGCGCGCACGGCCTGCTGAGCGCCACGCACGACATGCCTGCCGCTTTGGCCGCCGCTACGCCGGCTTGCGAATCTTCGAACACGAGGCAGTCTTGCGGGTTGACGCCCAGACGGCGCGCGCCTTCCAGAAAACCGGCAGGTGACGGCTTG
>MWEJ01000291.1 GCA_002071025.1 Verrucomicrobia bacterium ADurb.Bin070
GTTGACGTAGGGCAAGCCCAGCAGGCGCTCGTCGAGGTTCTTCTGACGCTGCTCGCGCGGCGTGTCGAGCACCTGAAAGAGCCGGGCAAGGTGCAGGCCGAGGTCCGCGCCGTCCGGCCGCGTCTGGTTCTCGATGTACTCCGTAAAAACGTTGGGGTCGAAGATGCCGGTGTCCTCGGAGAAGAGACAGAAGAGGACGCGCACCAGGAAGCGTTCCAGCGCGTGGCCACTGTAGCCGCCCGCCGCCATGGCGTCGTGAAGCCGGCCCATCACCTCCGCAGCTTTTATATTGATCGGATCTTCCTTGCCGAACGTGCGGACCTTGTAGCCGGGGATGAAACCGAACAGCCTCACGTGGCGGTGGAGATCGCCCACCCGGATCTCGACGCGCTGAACGTGCAGCCCGCAGAAGAGCGGCAGGTCGCGCGTCTCCTCCGGCTCCAGATCGTAAAGCGCGAGACGGTCGAAGTCGGTGACGATCACATAGCGCGGGATCTCGTCGTGGCGACCCTCGGCCGCCAGCGACTGCAAATACTCGAACGCCTGCGACTCGGCGCGGTCCAGGCTCTTGCCGCGGCTCTTGTGCTCGACCAGCAGACGCCCCTTCCAGAACAGGTCAATGAACCCGTACTGCCCGCCCAGCCTGCGGACTGGCTCCTCGAAGGTGGCGACGCTGCGGCGCGGAATGCCGAACACGTTGAAGAAAGCGTCCCAGAAAGATTTGGCCTCCGCTTGCTCGCGGGTCTCTCCGGCCCATTCCCGCGAGAAACTCACGGCCCGCTGCTTGATCTCATTCCACCCCAACTGCATCGCGCTATTCCTTCATCTGCCAGCGATTCCGGCCTCACCACACGGCCCCCGGCCGGCGGTTACTCCTGCGGACGGGCGATTTTGAAGGTCCAGGCGTAATCGCAGGGCAGGGTGCCGGGATTGACCGCAGGCGGCTCGATCGTGAGCGACCCGCCGCTGCACGCGAACTTGACCGGCAGGGGGCTTCCGAGCAGCGAGACCGCGTCGGCCTTGGCGACGTGTTTGACAACCAGCGGCGCCTGCGGCCAGCGCGCGCAGATCACGTAGAGGGCATCGGGTTTCCGGGTGAAATAAACCTTGGTTTCGCGCATGTTCTTGGGCCGGTGCGGCCAGGCGGTGGTGGCGTAAATCGCCTCGCCGTTCACGCTCAGCCAGCGCCCCATGTCGAGCAGGCGTTCCTCCATGATCACCGGGATGAGGCCGTCGGCCTGCGGGCCGATGTTGAGCAGCAGGTTGCCGCCGCGGCTGACCTTCTCGATCAGGGTCTCCACGCACTGCGCGCTGGTCATGTAGTGCGCGGTGGTCTCAAAGCGGTTGAAGCCGAACGAACCGCCGATGCCGCGGCACTCCTCCCACGGATGCACGAACTGGGTGTCGAGCGAACTGCCCGCGTGGATCAGGTCATACTCGGTCGTGTAGTGGCCGCCGTGCTTGCCGCGCGTCTTCTTGCCCCAGCGGTCATTGACCACCACGCTCTCCTTGACCGGCGACTCGTTGTAGAGCCAGGCCAGGAAGTCGACGCTGCGCAGCTCTTCGTCTGAATAGTCCCACTCGCCGTCGGTCCAGACCACCTCGGGCTCATAGCGCGTGACCAGCTCCTTCATCTGCGGCAGGTTCATCTCCGCGACCCAGCGGCCGATGTTCTCCTTGTAGAGCGGTGCGCCCCACTCGAGCAGGGAGTAGTAGAAGCCCATGTGCAGGCCGGCCTGCTTGACCGCAGCAGTCAGCTCGCCGGCGAGGTCGCGGTGCGGTCCGAGCACCTGCGCGTTCCAGCGCGGACTGTACGCGCTCGGCCAGAGCGCGAAGCCGTCGTGGTGCTTCGACGTGAGCACCACATAGCGCGCGCCGGACTTTTTGAAGAGGTCGGCCCACTGGCCGGGATTGAAGTGCTCGGCGCGGAACTGCGTGGCGAAGTCCGCATAGGTGACGCGGTCGCCGTAGGTGCGGGCGTGGAAATTGGTGAAGGCCGCGTTCTTGGAGCGCATGCGGTTGTCGTAGTGCTCCGAATACTTGGCGTAGACATTGGCCTCGTCGGTCGGCGCGTAGGCCGGCACCGCATAGACGCCCCAATGGATGAAGATACCGAATTTGGCCTCTTGCCACCATTGAGGAATCGGACGTTTATCAAGCGACTCCCAGTCGGCCTTGTACGGTTCGGCGCGCAGCGCGAGCGCGGCGCAGGCGATGAGAACACACGATGTCAGGCAGCGTTTCATAGGCGTCTCCAAGGTTATGCGTGAGCCGATTCCTGTCATACAGGATAGGGCATAGCTTACACGCCCCGCTTCATGGAAACAAGGCGGAAGCGTCGCGCGCCTACGGCAGGGTGCGATTTTTTTGTGTTGAAGTTGAGCGGCAGGAAAGCGGTTGGGGGGGCGGTTTGGAGTGCGGGAGCTTGCTCCCGCTTTCCAAAGCGGCGGCAAGCCGCCGCACTCCATAACTCAGCGACAGGCGTCCCCCGCGAAGAGCGTGTCCCACGTATGAAAAGTCATGTGCTTTTGTGCGCCGAAGCCCGACTGAGATGTGTATAACCTCGTATCTGCCATTCCCCCTTCAACAGAAAAAAATCGCGCGCCTACGGCGAAACCTCGCACTCTTTGACCTTACTGTCGTAAAACTCCTGCGTGAGCAGGCCGCGGTCGTAAAGGTCCTTGAGTTCCCTGAGGCGACGCTCGACCTGCCACTTGGTGAACTTCGGCTTGGTGGCGGCGATGGCGTCTTTGACCTCGGCCTCGGTCAACGCGCGGCTGAAGACCAGCACCTCGTCCAGCATGCCTTCAAAGGTGACGTCCCTGTTCTTCGCATCGGCCGGCACGCGGCTCGCGCCAAGCAGCATATCCGCGCCTTGCGTGCTGAACGCGCCGCCCAGCGCAGCCCGCTGTTTCTGCGCCACCCCGTCCACATAGAGAACGGCATTCACGCCGTCAATACTCAGAGCGGCATGGTGCCAGTTGTTGTCGGCCACCGTGACATCGCTGAGAATCGTCTTGCCCGCAATCGTGGCGCGCAGCTTGCCTTTGTTCGCCGACTCCTTGCCGGTCACCAGCCGCAGCGCGTAACCCGTCTCCGGGTGTTTTTCGATCAGCGTGCGCTCGGGCCACTCGGCCTTGCTGGTTTTCATCCAGAAGCCCACCGTCGTCTGACGGCTCTCCAGCAGGGGCGAATTGGTGACCAGCACAGAACTCTTGGTGCCGGTGAATTCGCAGCAGGCGTTGAGGCGCCCGCCGGACGCGTAGCGCACGCCGGTGGCGCGCCCGTTGCTGTTGCTGCCGGTCATGTCGGGCAGCAGCGTGCCGTTGTTGCGGAGCTCATCACAGGTGAACCGCAATGTCAGACCGGCCGGCATCTCTGCCGCCGCCATCCCCGCCGCCAGCACCAGCATTCCAACGATCCGTTGCATAGTCCCCCCTTTTTCCTAATTTTTCGTGAATGCCTGCGGCAGCAGCGCACCCACGGTGGTCGCGACACACCGTCCGCCGGTGAGCCGCGCATAAAAGACCGGCATCTCCGGCGCGCAGAACTCCGCCAGCACCTGGCGGCAGGCCCCGCACGGTGCGGCGGCGGTCCGGTCGCCGCCCGCCACCGCCAGCGCCGCGAACCCGCACAGCCCGTCGCTGACCGCCTTGACGAGCGCCGTGCGCTCCGCGCAGAGCGTCAGGCCGAACGAGACGTTTTCGACGTTGCAGCCGGTGACGATGCGTCCGTCGCGCGTCAGCAGCGCCGCCCCCACCGGATAGTTCGAGTAGGGACAGTAGGCGCGCGCCGCCGCCTCACGCGCCGCCGCGATCAGTGTCCGCCGCATCTGAGTGTCGAGTGTCATGGGTTGGATCCTCGTCCCTATCTTGAACGTTGAGCGTTGAACGTTGAGCGTTGAGAGTTGGTCATTGACACGTCCCCCTCGCCCACCTCTTCAATCACCAGCTTCCGTTCGGCTGGCGGCGCCGCGCCGAGCCGCACCGCCGCGGCGGCCTCCTGCAGCAACGCCCCGGCGCGCGCGGCATCGCGCGCCAGCAGCCGCATCAGGGGCTGGCCGCGCGCGACCGGCTCGCCGGCCACGATCCCGTCGCGCGGCGCAGGCACCTCCAGCACCGCGCCGGGCTGCGGCAGGCGCAACGGTTCGTCGATCACGCGCGCGTCGCCGCCATGCGCCTCGACCATGCGCCTGAACACCTCCAGCGCGCGGCCGTCATCCAGCCGTTCGGCCAGCGCGCGCCGCGCCGACGCGCGATCGCCCAGCACGCCGGCGCGCTCGCACATCAGCGCGGTCAACTCGATCGTGAGCGCGCGGGTGTCCGCCGGACCGCCGCCTTTAAGGGTTTCGATCGCCTCGGCCACCTCGACGGCGTTGCCGGCCGTGCGCCCCAGCGGCTGCTCCATGTCGGTGATCAGCGCACCCATGCGGCGCCCCAGCGCCCGACCGACACGCAGCAGACTGCGCGCCAGCTCGCGTGCCGCGTCGGGCGTCTGCATAAAGGCGGCACGCCCGCACTTGACATCAAAGACCAGCGTGTCGGCCCCCTCGGCGAGCTTTTTGGACATGATGCTGGCGGTGATCAGCGGGATGCTGGGGACCGTGCCGGTCACGTCGCGCAGCGCGTAGAGCTTTTTGTCGGCCGGGGCCAGCCGCGCGGTCTGGCCGATGATGGAGCAGCCGACCTCCGCGACCACGCGCTGGAACTCGGGGATCGAGAGCTGCGAG
>MWEJ01000292.1 GCA_002071025.1 Verrucomicrobia bacterium ADurb.Bin070
GCCGCGATCTTCTTCCGCAACGTGCGGATCAAAGAGCTGTAAGCCTGTTCGCCGAGATCTCCATCATCGCCGCTCTCTCCTGAGGCGACTTCGCCAGAGCCCATTCCACGCTCCGAAAAGAAAGTGAGTAGTGAGATCAACATACCCGCTGCGGACTTCAGTTTTGTCCGCTATGCCAACTGTTGGGAGGATGCGGCACTGCTGATCGGTGCCTTGCGCCCCGCCCCCGGCATGCGCCTGCTTTCGATCGCCTCGGCCGGCGACAATTCTCTCTCGCTCGTGGCAAGCGGGGCCGATGTCGTGGCCGCCGACCTCAATCCGGCGCAGCTCGCCTGTGCGGAGTTGCGCCGCGAGGCGATCAGGATAATGAGCCAGCCGGAGTTTTTGCGTTTCGCCGGCATCCAGCCCTCGGATGACCGGCTTGCGCGCTATCAGTCTTTCCGTTCCGCCCTTACCGCGCCGTCGCAGGCGTTCTGGGACGCCCAGCGCGATGCCCTTGAGCGCGGCTTTATCCACGCAGGCAAGTTCGAACGCTACTTCCATTATTTCCGCAAGCGGGTCATGCCCCTTATCCACCGCAGCGACACCGTGAGCGCGTTACTGCATCCCAGAAGTGCGGAAGCACGGCGCGACTTCTACCGCACGGTTTGGGATAACCGCCGATGGAACCTCCTCTTCCGCCTCTTCTTCAGCCGTTTCGTCATGGGCCAGCTTGGGCGCGATCCCTCTTTCTTCCGCCATGTGGAGGGCTGCGTCTCTTCGCGCATCCTCGAGCGCACACGCTACGCCTTAAGCGAACTCGATACGTCGGCCAATCCCTACCTGGCCTACATTCTTACCGGCAACTTTGGCTGCGCGTTGCCGCACTACCTCGAGCCGGGGACCTATGCGTCCATCCAGCGCAACATAGACCGGCTCACCCTCTGCCACGGCGCCGTCGACGCCGTCGCCGAAGCCTGCGGCACCGGGGCTTTCGACGGCTACAACCTCTCCGACATCTTCGAATACCTCAGCCCGAAGCAGTGCGAGGGTGTTTACGGACGGCTCCTGAAAAGTGCCCGGCCCAGGGCCCGCCTCGCTTACTGGAACATGCTCGTGCCCCGCCGTTGCCCCGCCGCGCACGCCGGACGCATGACCGCCCTGGACGAGGAAGCCCACCTGCTCTTCGCCCGTGACCGCGCTTTCTTCTACAGCCATTTTGTGTTGGAGGAGGTCCGATGAACCCGGTTCTCAACGACTTGGCGGGAGGTGCCGCCCTCTGCCTGTTCTTCGGGACCGTCGTGGCCACTGCGGAAACACTGATCCGAGGTAACCGGCTCGCGCCGGAAAGCGCCCGAAAGGCCATTCACCTCGCGGGCGGCCTCGGCTGCCTGCTCTTCCCTTTTTTGATCAACTCTTGGGTGACGGTGTTGCTGCTCGCCTCCGGATTCGCGTTCTTTCTCTTTCTCGGCGAGAAACGCCGCCTCCTGCGTTCTCTCAGCGCGGTCGGGCGCACGAGCTATGGTTCTTTGCTCTTCCCCATCTCCATCCTCATCCTATTCGTTCTGAGCAAAGACCGCCTTTGGCTCTTCTTCTCCTCGCTCTTCGTTCTCGTCCTCGCCGACACCGCCGCCGCATTGGCGGGCACAAGCTTCGGCCGCATCTTCTACGAGACCGCCCCAGGCGAGCGCAAGTCTCTGGAAGGCACTCTCGCTTTCTGCCTCGTCGGCTTCGCCGCCGTCTTTCTCCCGCTGAGGCTCCTCTCTGACATTTCGCCGCTCACGTGTGCGCTGACAGCCGCCCTCATGGCCCTTCTGCTCGCCGGCCTCGAGGCGGTCTCGGTCGGCGGCACCGACAACCTTTTCGTGCCGTTGGGCACGATCTTCCTCCTCTGGAAGGTTCCCGACAAGCCCCAAGTCGAAATTCTTTTCCAATGCGTAAGCCTCGTCACCATCGCCCTGACACTCTCCCTGTTGAACCGCCGGTTCGGGACCCTGCTCGTGCGCCCGCTCATCGTCTTTGTCCTCGTCACGTATGCCGCCTGGTCGCTCGGCTCGGTCGACTGGATGATCCCCGTCGTTGTCGGCTTCATCCTCTACAACCGCATCTGCCGCCGCTGTGCGCCGAGGCCGCACGATCCCAGCGCGCTCAAGCTGCTCCGCCCTCTCTACCCCTCGTTGCTTATTCTTTTCGGCGCCAACGCCACCATGCGGCTCAATGTGTGGTACGGGCCCTTCCTCGCTGCGACAACCGTCGCAACCGCGCTTTGCATTACTGAACGTTTCCGGGGCGACCCCAACGGCCAATCGCTACAGGGCGCGAGGCTTGCCGCCGCCATTCTCCTGCCCGGGATACTCTCTTGCCTGCTCTGCCTGCCCGTTCAAGGCTCAGTCGCGTTGGCCGCAATACCCGCCCTCATTCCGCTCTGTGCCGCCGCCGTCCTGCTGCACCGCGCGATCTTCCGCGGCCCCCGGTCCGCGCCACGGTGGCGCTACACCGCTCCCGTCTGCGTCGGTACCGCCGCCCTCATCTACGCAGGCATCCAGTTCGCCGGTCTCATCCCGGTCCTTGACCCCTCAACATGGAAGGAGGTCTTCCGATGAGCCTGCGCGTCCTCCCCGTCGACACATGCGCCCGCCAAACCGAGTTCCTCCTGCTCGCGAAAGCGGTCTGCGCCGGCGACCCCTTCTGCATCCCCGCCGCCGAGAACGTTCCGCAGGACGGCGAGTCCTTCCTGGTTTTCGACGGCACCCGTCCCGTAGCCCGCTGCTGCGCACGGTTACAGACCGGCAATCCCGGGATCGGCACAATCGGCGCCTTCCACGCCTTCGACCACCCTCCGGCGGCAGAGGCCCTGCTCGCAACCGCCGCCGAACGCTTGAAAGCTTGCGGTGCCCGCAAGATTATCGGCCCCATGGACGGCGACACCTGGCACGCCTACCGATTCAACACCGGGCCCTTTGACACCCCGCCTTTCGCCCGAGAGCCTTGGAATCCGCCCTACTATCCGGCCCTTTGGCAGCGCGCCGGCTTCGCGGTCATGGAGACCTACGACAGCTTCCTTGTCGACGATCCCGCCCTCGCCGCAGCCCATCAAGAAAAATACCATCGCCGCTGTCTCAAGAACGGCTACCTCTTTCACCCGCTCACCACCGCGAACCTGATCGAATTCCTGCCTCTCCTCTACGACCTGTCGTGCCGGATCTTCGCCGACAACATCCTCTACACGCCGATCCGTTACGAGACCTTTCAGTCGCTCTACCTGCCGGCACGCCGCCTTCTCGCTCCCGGCCTCTCTTGGATCGCCTACCAGCGGGACGGCGTGCCTGCCGGCTATGTCTTCACCTTCCCGGACTTCGCGGAGGCGCTCCGGGCCATGCACGGCACAACCGGCCCCCTGGCGAAGCTACGCTTCCTCCTCAACAAGCGCCGAGCCTTCCGTTCTTGCATCAAGACGCTCGGCGTCATCCCGGAAGCCCGAGGCGCCGGCCTCGCCGCCGCGCTGACGCATCTCTCCTTCGCCAATAGCGTGAGCCTCGGCTACAGCCAGTCCCTCATGTGCCTCATGCACAGCGCCAACCCTTCGCGCCGGCTCGGGGGACAGGCCGACCGCCCCTTCCGGTCCTACGCGCTCTACGAGTATGTAAAATGAACACCTCGCCGCAGCACAACATCACCGCGCTGCTTGATGAGGCTGCCCTCCGCCACCCCGAGCGCTCCGCGCTGGTTTTCGGCACCAAGCGGCTGACCTTTGCCGCACTGCATGCGCACGTCGCTCGATGCGCCCGCCAGCTCCGCGAACACGGTCTACAGGCCGGCCAGCGCGTCATCATCATGATCCCCATGTCAGCGGAGCTTTACGTCACACTTCTGGGTGTCATCCGCTGCGGTGCCGCCGCCGTTTTCGTCGACCCCTGGATCCCCATGCGGCAAATCGCCGTCTTCGCCGCCTTTGCGGAGCCCGCAGGCTTCATTGGCGTCCCCAAGAGCCACCTGCTGCGTCTCCTCCAGCCGCGCCTCGCACGCCTGCCCCTCACCGTCTCCACCGGGCCTGTCATAGCGCCCCTGCCGGCGCGGCTCTCTCTCTCCAAGCTCCTCCGCACCAGAGACGAGATCCCGCCCGCCACAGTGTCCCCCGAAGCCCCCGCGCTGATCACATTCACCAGCGGTTCCAGCGGCACGCCCAAGGGCGCCAACCGCACCCACGGTTTTCTGAAGGCCCAGTACGACGCGCTCTGCCAGGAGTTGGACTACCGCGACGACGATGTCGATATGCCGATGTTCCCCGTCTTCGCCCTGCGCAACCTCGCTGCCGGAATCACCTCCGTCGTTCCTTCTATGGACTTCGGCCGCGTGGCCGCCGTCAACCCTCAGATCCTGTCCGAGCAGATCCGGCGAGACGGTGTCACTGTGGTCACCGCATCCCCGCCTTTCATTGACCGCCTGGCCTCGCTGCCCCAGCCGCCGCACGTGCGCAAGATTCTGACCGGCGGCGCACCTGTCACAAACGAGCAGCTCCAGCGCTGGGAAGCGGCCTTCCCTTCTTCGGACATCCAGATCCTCTACGGCTCCACCGAAGCCGAGCCGGTTGCCCGCATTTCCAGCCGCGAGCGGCTGGCCACGGCAGAAGATCAGGGTTACTGCTGCGGCGTCCCCTCGGCCCTACTCCAGACGCGCCTCCTCCGGATCCGCAAAGGTCCGGTCAGCGCCGCCGAACTTGAATCCGTGACCTGTCCTCC
>MWEJ01000293.1 GCA_002071025.1 Verrucomicrobia bacterium ADurb.Bin070
GATGCGCGGGCTGGAGAAGACCCTGCCCGACTTCCGCTTCATCCCCGCGCTCTCGAACCCCGACCCCGCCGACGCTTGGGAGGGCGAGACCGGCCGCGTGACCGAAGTGGTCGCGCGCCATGTGCAGGACGCCTCGCAGGCCGAAGCCTTCCTCTGCGGCAGCCCGCTGATGATCGACGCCTGCATCCAAGTGCTGCGCGACAAGGGCATGCCAGACTCGAAGATTTTCTACGACAAATTCTCGTGAACAAGGAGCGCGCCGTGAAACAGAGCCGCCAAGACGACATTATCCAGGACCGCATGCGGCCGGGCGTCATTACGCGCGACGGCCTGTTGGGCAGCGACCGCCGATCGCTGCGCGACATCCTCGAAGCCGACGAGGCCGAGGTCCGACGGCTCGGCCTCTCCCACGCCGTGATCGCCGCGCGCCTGCGCGCCCTGCGCGACGCCGGTGCCCAGGGGCTGGGCGAGCCGGTCACCGTGTTCGACCATTTCGAGGTGCGCGTCGACAGCGTGCGCGGCCTGCTGCCCTGCCCCTTCCCGCACGAGGGGCTCTGCCGCAAAGAGTTCGTCGATGTCCGCAACCTGCGCAGCGGCGAACGGGTGACCTACACCGAAATGAACATCCACATGATCGAGGCGCACGGCTTCTACGAAGGGACGGGCTCACCCTTCCGTCAGGAGCCCGCCGCGCTCGCGCGCGTGCTCGAAATCCCGTGTCCCGCAGCCGACTAACCGCACACGCAGGAGACCGCACATGGCGTTCAAAGGGGATGTTAAATTCGGTCAGTCCATGCTTCACGCGCAGGAGGAGTGGCTCAAGCAGCGCCTGCTCCCGCTCGTGCCGCGCCGCGTCGAGACCTACCACCTCACGCTCACGACCGTAGCCTGGTCGTTGCTCATCATCCTCTTCAGCTTCTTCGCCCGTTTCCATCCGGCCTGGTTGTGGGGCGTCTCGCTGATGATCGTCATGCAGTACCTCACCGATCTGCTGGACGGGGCGGTCGGGCGCCTGCGCAATACGGGGCTTGTCAAGTGGGGTTACTACATGGACCACTTTCTCGACTTCGTGTTCCTCTGCGCCATCCTGATCGGGTACGCGATCCTTTTGCCGCATGCCTACCGCACGGATCTCTTTTTCATCATGGCGCTGTTCGCAGGCTTCATGGTCAACTCCTTCCTCTCCTTCGCCTGTACCAGCCGCTTTCAAATCGCGTACATGGGGATCGGCCCCACGGAGATCCGCCTCGTCTTTATCGCCGTCAACACCCTGATCATCTTCTTCGGCAAGACCCACATGGTCAAGGTGCTGCCGTACATCCTGACCCTCTCGGTCTTCGGCCTGTTCGTCACCGTCTACCGGACCTCCAAAGAGCTGTGGCGGCTCGACATGCATGCCAAAAACAATCCGTCGCAGGAGGTGCCGTGATCACCCACCGAAAGAAGATGGTTCCCGGCCTGCTGCTCGCGTTGGCGGGCGCCTCTCTCGCGCTGGTCGCGCGCACGCAGGCCGGCCGCATCGCCGCCGCCGCGCTGCTGACCGCCGCCGCGCTGCTCATCGGGCTTTCGGCCGTGCGACTGCACCGCACGCGCCACGAGCGGACATTCTTCAAGAACCTGCTTCTGGTCTACGGCCCCTATATCGCCGTCGCGCTGCTGCTGGCCGTCGCCTTGCGCGTGGCGCTGATTTTGGCGCCGTCCGGCCGCGTGCCGTTGGTCGATGTTCCGCCCGCCGTGCTGGAGAGCCAACTTGCTGCGGACGAGGCGCGGCTCGCCGCCCTCAACGCTGTTCTGCCAGACCGGCTCGCAGCGCTGCGACAGGCGGCCGGTGACCGCGACGCCCTCGTTCCGGCCTGGACGCGCCTGCTTGCGGACGCGTCCGCCTACCGGGATCTGCTTGAGACGTACAAGGGGTTCCACCGCATCGATTACCTGACCCGTCCCGAAAGCCACACGCGCGCCTTCCGCCTCGGACTGTGGGCCTGCGTCCGGCTGCAGACGGTCGCCAGCGCACTGTCCGACCTGCTCGCGCACCATCCGGCGCTCCGCAAAGAATTGGACGCCGCGCGCCCGGGCTACGGCGCGCAGAACGCCAGCGCCATGATCCGCGCAATGGCTTCGGACACCACGCTGCTGCGCATCCATGCCGGCGCCGCCTATCTGGCCCTGCTCGCCCGCAACGCGCCGGCCGGTCTCGGCGCGGAGCTCGACCGGCTCGCGGCCGAACTCGCGGCCGTGCAGCGCGCGTCTGGCCGCGACACGCTTCGGGCGATCGCCGATCCGCTGAACGAACTGATCGCGCTCGATCCTCACACGGGGGCCGGCACGATCAGTTCGCAACGAACTGAATGATGCGCGCGGCATGCCCGGCGGCGCGCGTTTCGCCGGACACCCGCAGCGTCAGGGTGTGCGCGCCTTCCGCAGCGTCGACCGTGAACATCACCGTGCGCGGGTAGTGCAGCTCTTTGCTGAAGGCGTGGTACAACTCGGCCTGCTGGAACGGACCGCCGTCGATGCTCGCCTCAACGATGCCCGCGTCGGGCCCGGCCACGACATACGCGCCCACCGCGCGCCCCTCGAACGCCAGCGTCAGCTCGGCGCCGGGCGTCTCGGCGCACAGCATCGGCAGCGTCGTAAAGCGCGCGCGCTTGCCGCCCGGAATCGCCGGCCACTCCGGCACGCCCCATGTCCATCCCTGCTTCACCTTTGCCTCCGCCGGATCAATGAAACGCCCTGCAGCGTAACTCAGCGGATCAAGCGGCGTCAGCGGCACGAGGTTCGGCGCTTTGGCAACCTCTTTGGGCAGAGGTCTGGTCCAGGCGCGGGTAAAGAGTTCATCGATCATACGGGCGCAGAGGGCATTGCCGTGCGGTGCCGGATGTACGCCGCCGTACTGCTGCCAGGTCAGCGCGCCGGCCGTGATTTGCGCCGCCACTTCTTTGGCCAGGTGGATGGTGGGCACGGCATACGCCTCGGCCACCGCCGTGTGCGCCGCGACCGTCAGCGGCGTTTCGCCCTGCTGCAGCGTGCGCAGCATGCCTTCGTTGACAAAGAAGGTCATCACGATATCCAGATCGGGATGCGCCTGCCGCGCGTGGCGGACGATCCCTTCCATGCCGCGGATGCAGGCCTCGCGGGTGTGGCGCGCGTCCTGATCGTCGTTCACCGCGAACTCCACGAAAAGCAGGTCGACCGGCCCCTGCCCGAGCACGTCGGTGCCGAGGCGGAACGCGCCGGTGGTGGAACAGGTCGAGGAGATGCCGGCGTTGATAAACGTGAACGCCGTCTTCGGGAAACGGCGCCGCAGGATCTCGATGACCAGCGGCCGGTAGCCGTTCATCTCGGTGATCGAGCCGCCCAGAAACGCCACGGTGCCTTTGCCCTCGCGCTCAAAGGCGATGCGCGCGTTTTGAAAGTCGCCGCGCAAACGGACATTGTCGCCGAACTCCGCCGCCGCCCCGCCGGCCGCGCCCAACACCGCCGCGCAAAACACCCACCGCCTTGCCGTTTGAAACAGTTTTCTCATACATCCTCCTGATTCGTATCGTAACACGTGCGGCAGAGGGCGACAAGTAGCGCCCTTCCGGGCTGCGGGCGCAAATCGACAGAGTGGCGTGAGCATGATATCATGACGTCGTTTTATGGATGACACCGTTTTGATAGAGGCCGCCCGCTCCGGCGATCTGGCCGCGTTCTCGGATCTGGTGCGACGGCACCAGGCGCTGGTGCGCGCCGCGCTCGCCGTGCGCATGAGTTGCCCGCACGAGGCTGAGGATCTGGCGCAGGAAGCCTTTGTGACCGCCTTCCGCAAACTGGAGGTTTTCGCAACCGGATTTTTTGAGGCGGCGTGTGTCAGAACACGGGCATCAGGACAATACAGGGTGGTAGGGGGGCGCATAGCCGAAGATCGGGCTCGCGCCGATCTGCAACCACCGGCCATCAGGAAGAAGGAGACAATGAGAAACTGGATCATGGGAGTTGCCCTGTTCACCGTTTGTGGCGTCGCGGCTGCACCCGCACCGAAGCAGATTTCCGGCATCTATCCGCACCTCACGATGTACAACGACGAGGGCGAATGCGGCACAGGAGCGGTTGTCCCGTGGGCCGACCGGCTGTGGGTCATCACCTACGGCCCGCACCTGCCGCTGGGCTCCAGTGACAAGCTATACGAGATCACGCCCGAACTGGAACAGCACATTCGCCCCGAGAGTGTGGGCGGCACTCCGGCCAACCGCATGATCCATCTGGAGAGCCAGCAGCTCAGCATCGGACCCTACCTCATCGACAAAGACCGCAACGTGCGTGTGCTGGCGCCCAAGGCGATGCCCGGACGACTGACCGGCACCGCGCGGCACCTGACCGATCCGGCCAACAAGATCCACATCGCCACGATGGAGGAGGGCCTTTACAGCGTCGATGTCCGCACCCTCGCCTTTGAGGAGCACATCAAGGACGGCAACGGCCAGCCGCGCGCCGGCAACGGCATCGACTCCAAACTGCCGGGGTACCACGGCAAAGGCCTCTTCTCTGGCCAAGGCTTTCTGGTCTATGCCAACAACGGCACGCGCGGCAAAGACGCCACGGTGCGTCCCGACATCCCTTCCGGCGCGCTGGGCGTCTGGCAGGGCGAGGGCGACTGGACGCTCGTCCGCGAGAACCAGTTCACCGAGGTCTCC
>MWEJ01000294.1 GCA_002071025.1 Verrucomicrobia bacterium ADurb.Bin070
CAATCTGCGCTCTCACCGCGCGCTTCCGCTCCCATCTCCCTGCCGCTTAACCATCAACTATCTTGAATCCCACCCCCGCCTGCGTGTGCGTGCGTTTTCCGTGATTGGCGACGCGCCGCTAATATGATACGTTTTGCGGGCGTGTTTCACGGTGTATATGGAGTCTGGAGACGTATGGCGAGCTTTGAAGAGATTATCCAAAAAAGTCTGGTTTGCCTGAATGCGACAGAGAGCGAGGGTCAGGAGGTGATCACGGCCTTGATTGACAAGGCTGTGCATGCGGGTCTGCTGCCGGCGGAGCATCGCGACACCGCCGTCAGGGCGGTCCTCAATCGCGAAATGAGTGCATCGACCGCTTTGCCTGACGGTATCGCGCTGCCGCATGGCCGCATCGAGTGCGTGCGGGATATCATCTGTATGCTCGGCGTGCATCCGGCCGGGATCGCGTTCGGCGCGCCGGACAATCAGCCCACGCATGTTTTTGTGCTGCTGTTGGTGCCGGCAACGGTGGCCTGCAATCACATTCACTTTCTGGCCAAGCTCAGCCGCCGGCTGATGGAGGCCTCGGTGCGAAACGAACTGTTGGCGGCACGGACGCGCGATGACGTGATGCGAACGATTTTGAGTAATTCTGAAGAAGGGACGTTTTGATGAAGCCGTTGATGGTGTGGGGGAGTGCCGCGTTTTCCCGGTTCCGTTTGGATGCGTTGTCGGAAAAGATAACGGTCGCGCTGGCCGCCGCGAACCCTGTCCGCATCGAGGCGCAGTTCGTGTACCTGCTGGATGTGGGCAGACCGCTTGACGCGCCTACGCTGGCGCGCGCCTGCACGCTGCTGGGGGCCGCCGCGCGTGAGCCGACTGCGGGCGGTTTTTTTGTAACGCCGCGCAAGGGCACGATTTCGCCCTGGTCTTCCAAGGCGACCGATATTTTTCGTAACTGCGGGCTTGCCGAGGTCAACCGCGTGGAACGCGGCGCGCATCTCCGGGTCGTTGCGGGGGAGGCCGAGTTGCCGCTGGAGTCGTTGCGCCCCGCGTTGAACGCCCTGCATGACCGCATGACTGAAGGCGTCTATCTGGAGCTGGACGATCTCTTCGAGCACCGGCCTCCGGCGCCGGGTCGGGTCTTCGATGTGCTGGCGCAGGGGCGCGCCGCGCTGGATGCCGCCAACCGCGACATGGGGCTGGCTCTCAGCGACGATGAGATCCGCTACCTGTGTGACAGTTACACCAAGGCCGGCCGCAACCCGACCGACACCGAGCTGGTCATGTTCGGGCAGGTGAACTCCGAGCACTGCCGCCACAAGATTTTCAATGCTGACTGGATCATCGACGGCGCGCGCAAGGAGACGTCGCTGTTCCAGATGATCCGCCACACGCACGCCTGCCATCCCGACGGCACGCTGGTGGCCTACAAGGACAACTCTGGCGTCATGGAGGGCTTTCCCGCTGCCGGCTTTGATGTGGACCCCGCCACGCGCGCCTACCGCTTTGAGGAGGATCAGATCGATATCCTCATG
Organism: Verrucomicrobia bacterium ADurb.Bin070; assembly: GCA_002071025.1. Lineage (GTDB taxonomy): Bacteria > Verrucomicrobiota > Kiritimatiellia > RFP12 > UBA1067 > DUPH01. Next base: position 1,518 of record MWEJ01000294.1, read on the forward strand.
AAGGTCGAGACCCACAATCACCCGACCGCGATCTCTCCCTATCCCGGGGCAGCGACCGGAGTGGGAGGCGAGATCCGCGACGAGGCCGCAACCGGTACCGGATCGAAGAGCAAGGCCGGCGTCGCGGGATTCATGGTTTCCAATCTTCGCGTGCCGGGCTTCGAGATGCCGTGGGAAAAGTCGTACGCGGCGTTTCCGTCACGCCTCGCCTCTCCGCTCGCCATCATGCTGGAAGGGCCGATCGGCGGCGCGGCGTTCGGCAATGAGTACGGTCGTCCCCAACTGTGCGGCTTTTTCCGGACGTATGAAGAGATGGCGGCGGACCGTTACCGCGGCTACCATAAGCCGATCATGCTGGCCGGCGGTATGGGGAACATCCGCCGCGGACAGGTTTACAAAAAAGAGGTGCCGCCGGGTGCCTTGATCGTGCAATTGGGCGGCCCCGCGATGCGCATCGGCCTCGGCGGCGGCGCGGCCTCTTCCATGGCTACAGGCAGCAACGACGAGGCGCTGGATTTCGACTCCGTGCAGCGCGGCAATGCAGAGATGGAACGCCGCTGCCAGGAGGTTATCGACGCCTGCGTCGCGCTCGGCGACGACAACCCCATTCTCAGCATCCATGATATCGGTGCGGGGGGGCTTTCCAACGGCTGTCCGGAGCTGGTTGAAAAAACGGGCGCGACTTTTGAGTTGCGCGCCGTGCACAATGAAGAGCGCTCGATGAGCCCGATGGAGATTTGGTGCTGCGAGGCGCAGGAGCGGTATGTGCTCGCGATCGCGCCTGAAAACCGCGCGCGTTTCGAGAGCCTGTGCGAACGCGAGCGCTGCCCTGTGGCATTCATCGGCGTCGCGCGCGATGACCAGCGCCTGGTGCTCAATGACAGCCATTTCAAAGACCGGCCGATCGACATGGATATCCGTGTGCTGCTGGGCAAGCCGCCACGCATGGTGCGCGACGTTGAGCGCGATGCGACGCGGCCTGCCGCGCTGGCGCTCCAGGATGTCGCGCCGCTGGCGGCGCTTGAGCGCGTGCTGCAGGTCCCTGCTGTGGCCGACAAGACGTTCCTGATTTCGATCGCCGACCGCTCGGTCACCGGAATGGTCCACCGCGATCAGATGGTGGGGCGTTACCAACTGCCGGTCGCGGATAGCGCGGTGACGGTTACCGGCTATCAAGCCACGACCGGTGAAGCCATGGCGACCGGCGAGCGCACGCCCGTCGCGCTGGTCGACGCCCCCGCGTCGGGGCGCATGGCCGTCGCCGAGGCGATCACCAATATGGCCGGTGTCAACATCGGTGCGATCCACGCGGTCAAACTCTCGGCCAATTGGATGTGCGCGTGCGGCGAAGCGGGTGAGGATGCTAAGCTTTTCGATACGGTCGCTGCGGTCGGCATGACGTTCTGTCCGCAGCTCGGCGTCGCGATCCCTGTCGGCAAGGACTCGCTCTCGATGCGCACCGTCTGGCAGGATGAGCACGGTGCGTCACATCGTCAGGTCGCGCCGCTGAGCCTGATTGTGAGCGCCTTTGCGCCGGTGCAGGACGTGCGCAAAAGCGTGACGCCCGATCTCAAGCCCGGCGCCAGCGAACTGCTGCTGGTCGATCTCGGGCGCGGGCGCAATCGGCTGGGTGCCAGCGTGCTGGCGCAGGCGTACAACCAGGTGGGCGACGAGACCGCTGACGCGGATGATCCCGCGCTGCTGCGCCGCTTCTTTGACGCGATGCAGGTGTTGGTGGCCGAAGGCGCGCTTTTGGCCTATCACGACCGTTCCGACGGCGGCGTCGCGGTGACGCTGGCCGAGATGGCGATGGCGGGCGGGCGCGGTGTCGAGGTTGATTTGCCGGGACAGGAGCCGCTCGCAGCACTGTTCAGTGAAGAGCCGGGCGCGGTGCTGCAGGTGGCCGTGGGCGCGCTGCCGCGCGTCATGGCAGTGTTGTCTGGCCAGGGGCTTGCCGATGCGGATATTTGCACGCGCATCGGGTACCCGACCGACGACCGTCGCTTCCGGGTTGCGGTGGGCGGTCAGCCGGCCGTGGAGACGACCCTCTTGTGGCTGCGGCGCACCTGGTCGGCGCTGACCTGCCGCATGCAGGCATTGCGCGACAATCCCGTCTGTGCCTGGCAGGAGTATGACAACGCATTGGACGAGACCGACCCCGGCATGCAGTTCGAAGTGACCTTTGATCCGGACGCCCCGGTCGGCGCGAGTGTGCGGCAGCGGCCGCGCATGGCCGTACTGCGCGAGCAGGGGGTCAACGGACACGTCGAGATGGCGGCCGCTTTCGCGCTGGCCGGTTTCGACTCCGTTGATGTGCATATGACCGATCTTTTGGGCGGGCGGGTTGACTTGGCTGATTTCAACGGGTTGGTGGCGTGCGGCGGCTTTTCGTACGGCGATGTCTTGGGCGCGGGTTCAGGCTGGGCGCGCAGCATTCTCTACAACGCGCGGCTGGCCGAGATGTTCAAGCGGTTCTTTGGGCGGCCCGACACGGTCACGCTGGGGGTCTGCAACGGCTGCCAAATGGTGTCGCAACTGAAGGCGATCATCCCCGGCGCAGAGCATTGGCCGCACTTCCGTCGCAACCTCTCCGAACAGTTCGAGGCGCGCTACGCGACCCTTGAGGTCATGGAATCCCCCTCCGTGCTGTTGAAGGGTATGGCAGGCTCGCGTCTGCCGATCGCGGTGGCGCATGGCGAGGGGCTGGCGGTCTTCGACAGCCCGGCGGATGAAGAGCGAGTGATCGCGGCGCTGCGGTACGTGGATGGCCGTGGCCGACCGACCGAGCGTTATCCGTGGAATCCGAACGGCTCCAAGGGCGGGCTGACCGGATTCACCACGCGCGACGGGCGGGCGACGATCCTGATGCCGCATCCGGAGCGCGGCTTCCGTTCGGTGCAGCTTTCCTACCGTCCGTCCGATCTGTTTACCGGCGAAGCGGGACCGTGGCTGCGGCTTTTCCGCAATGCCTATGCGTTTGTGGCGAAAGCGTGAATCCTTGTCAAAAATAACGGCACGTCGCCGTTGACATCCAGCGCCTGATCTTGTAAAGTAACACAACTTTTTCGGCGGGTTAGCTCAGTTGGTAGAGCGTCGGAATCATAATCCGCAGGTCGGGGGATCGTGACCCTCACCCGCCACCATCTTAAAGGCC
>MWEJ01000295.1 GCA_002071025.1 Verrucomicrobia bacterium ADurb.Bin070
CTTGCCGCACCCGGAAGGGCCGACCAGCACGAGGAACTCGCCGTCGCGGACCACCAGGCTGAAGCCGTCGACCGCACGGGCGCCGCCATCGTATTGCTTGCACACCTTCTCTAAGACCACTTCTGCCATATCGCTCCTAAAGCACCATGCGCACCCCCGGAACCCGCTTGAGCGCCGCATCGAGCGCGCGCAGGTCATCCGGTGCCTGCAGTTCGACCGAGACACTGTAGGCGTGGTACCGGCCTTGGGAAGAGGCGCGCGACGCCGCCAGCGGCTCCACCACCCGGTAAGCGTTCAGCGCAGCCGCCAGGCCAGACGCCACGTCTGCCGACGCCTCGGCGATCACACGGAAATGAAACGTCGCGGGATACTCGACCTGCTGCGGCGCACCCGCAGGAACTTCTCTCGCGCCTGGGCTCATTCGATTGCTCATGTGCGGATCAGTTTACCGACTCCCGGCCTGCGCAACAAGCGCGGGTTGGCATCGAAATAAGATTTACGCCGCCGCCACTTCTGCGTTATAGTCCTGCCCCGGTCACGCGTCAGCGTCTGACCGTATTCTTTTACCCAGTTTGAGCGAAGGCAGGGACACATGGTGAACGCAACCGGTTTCGATAATGACACGTATCTCGCCGAACAGACCGAGGAAATCCAGCGCCGCGCCGAGCAGAACGGCAACAAACTTTATCTTGAATTCGGTGGCAAACTGATGCACGACATGCACGCCGCCCGCGTCCTGCCCGGCTACGATCCGAATGTCAAACTGCGTCTGCTGCAAAAGCTCAAGGACAAGGCCGAAATCGTGCTTTGCATCTTCGCGGGCGACATCGAGCGCAAAAAAATGCGCGCCGACTTCGGCATCTCTTACGACACCGACGCGCTCAAGCTGATCGACGGCCTGCGCAGTTGGGGCCTGCTGGTCCGCGCCGTGGTCATCACCCGCTTCAGCGGGCAGCACGCGGCCAAGCAGTTCCGCGCCCGCCTGGAGCACCGCGGCATCAAGGTCTATTACCACCATGTGACCCAGGGTTATCCCGCCGATGTCGACACGATCGTCAGCCCCGAGGGGTACGGGGCGAACGAGTACATCGAGACCGAACGGCCGATCGTGGTCGTGACCGGCCCGGGGCCCGGCAGCGGCAAGCTGGCCACCTGCCTCACCCAGCTCTATCACGACCGCAATGCGGGGCGCCTGGCCGGTTACGCCAAATTCGAAACCTTCCCGGTCTGGAATCTGCCGCTGGAGCACCCCGTGAACGTCGCTTACGAAGCGGCCACCGTCGATCTCAACGACGCTAACATGGTCGACCCCTACCACCTTCAGGCGTACAACAAGGTGTCGATCAACTACAACCGCGACATCGACGCCTTCCCGCTGCTGCGCGCCATCTGGGAGAAGATGACCCGCGAGCCCTGCCCTTACAAGTCGCCGACCGACATGGGCGTCAACCGCGTGGGCTTCGGCATCACCGACGACGCGGTCGTCTGCGCGGCAAGCAAGCAGGAGGTGATCCGCCGCTATTTCCGCCACCTCTGCGAATTCTCAGCCGGACAGACCGAGCACATCACTGTGGACCGTATCGAACTCCTGATGCAGAAATTGGACCTCGCCCCTGAAGACCGTTCGGTCGTGAAACCCGCGCGCCAGGCGGGTCAGGACGCCATGAACCAAGGCAAGGGACGCAACGGGATCTTCTGCGGCGCCGCCGTGCAGCTCAAAGACGGACGTGTCGTGGTCGGCAAAAATTCCGAGCAGATGCATGCGGCGGCGAGCATGGTCCTGAACGCGATCAAAGTGCTGTCGGGCATTCCGGACCAGATCCACCTGATCGCTCCGCAGGTCGTGCAGTCGATCGTTCACATGAAGCACGATATTCTCAAGGGCAAATACACCAGCCTGAACCTCGACGAGGCGCTGATCGGGCTCGCCATCAGTTGCGCGACCAATCCCGCCGCCCAGATCGCGATGGAGCGTCTTATCGATCTGCGCGACTGCGAGATGCACATGACCCACATGGTGACGCCCGGTGACGAGGCCGGCCTGCGGCGCGTGGGACTGCGCTGTACGAGCGACCCCTTCTTCGCCTCGTCTGAGCTGTTTATTGACGCGTGATCGTCAGCCGGTGCCAGAGCATCCGGTCGCCGTCGAAAATAAACCGTCCCTCGAATCCTTTGCCATCGAGCATCAGCGGGATCCAGAGACGGTCATCGGCCCACATCCGGTCGTAGGGAATGTCGGTTTCCGCGCACCAGAAGGGCGCGGCCTCGTCGGTTTCCGTGAGCACGCCGCTGAAGCCGTCCGCTGTGAAGACGCGGCAGCTCAGTGAATACCCGTCCGCAAAGGCGAAATCAAGACATCCGGCGGCGCGCAGGCCGGCGGGCGTCAGCCCCACCTCTTCGCGCGTCTCGCGCACGGCGGCCTGTTCCGGCGTCTCGCTCGCCTCGATACGGCCGCCCGGCGCATTCACCTTGCCCTGGCCCAATCCGCGCTTCTTGACGATCAGCAGGAGCCGGCCCGCGCAACGGATGAACGTGAGCACCGCCCGGTCTTTAGGCACCCACCTCTCCCAGTCGATCTTCATACTATCTATTCGACATGCCGCACAATGAAATTGTCACGGATGTAGCCGATCGCCGCATCCAGCGACGGCAGGATTTTGGTGCAGTAGCGCACCATCCAGGGCGAGCAGTCCTGAAAGCAGAACGGCGAGAAGGCCACCACGAATTTGCCCAGGTCATGCGCCGCGAAGAAGACTTCCATCGCGGTGCCGATCGAGGTCTTGCTGTAGTTCACCAGCAGGATGTCGGCGTCGCGCACATCCTGCAGGTCGAACTCCACGATCTCGTTGGCGCTGTCGACCTCGCGGTCCTTGAAGTTGCGCCGCATCGGATCGAGCAGCGTGAAGTGATCGCGCAGCCCTTCCTTGGCCCGCTCACGCCACGTCGCGGCCAGCTCCGGATGCTCGTCCATGATCGGCCCGGAGAGATAGATCTTTTTTTTCACACTCATGGCACGCGGAAACCGGCGGTCAGGGCGGCGACTTCCGCGCGCACCTTCTCGGTCAACGCCGTGTTGGAGAGATCGGAGAGGATGTCGGCGATCCAGGTACCGATCCGCTGCATCTCGGGCTCCTTCATGCCGCGCGTCGTCACCGACGCGGTACCGATACGGATGCCGGAGGTCACGAACGGGCTGTTCTTGTCGAACGGAATCGTGTTCTTGTTGCAGATGATGCCCGCCGCGTCCAGCGCGGCGGCGGCGTCCTTGCCGGTGAGCCCGGCGCGCGCGACATTCACCAGCATCAGATGGTTGTCCGTTCCGCCCGAGACCAGATGGAAACCGCGCGCCGTGAGGGTCGCGGCCAGCGTCTTGCAGTTGGCCACAACCTGACACGCGTACGCCTTGAACGCCGGCTGCAGCGCCTCACCGAAGCAGACCGCCTTGGCGGCGATGATGTTTTCGAGGGGTCCCCCTTGCAGGCCGGGAAAAACCGTCTTGTCGACCGCCTTGGCAAACGCCTCGCGGCAGAGGACCAGGCCGCCGCGCGGGCCGCGCAGCGTCTTGTGCGTGGTCGTGGTCACAAACTCCGCGTACGGCACCGGGCTCGGATGCACGCCGCCGGCCACGAGGCCCGCGATGTGCGCCATGTCCACCATCAGCATCGCGCCGCAGGCGTCGGCGATCTTGCGGAAACGGGGGAAGTCGAGCACGCGCGGATAGGCGCTGGCACCGGCCACGATCAGGCGCGGACGCTTCTCCAACGCGAGGCTTTCGATCGCGTCGTAATCCAGCACCTCGGTCTCCGGCGAGACACAGTAAGGGACAATGTTAAAGAGCTGGCCCGAGAAATTGACTGGGCTGCCGTGCGTCAGATGGCCGCCCTGGTCGAGGCTCATCGAAAGGATCGTATCGCCCGGCTTGAGGACCGAGAAATAAACCGCCATGTTGGCCGAGCTGCCACAGTGCGGCTGCACATTGGCGTGCTCGGCGCCGAACAGCGTTTTGGCGCGCGCGATCGCCAAAGACTCAGCGGTGTCCACCGGGATGCAGCCGCTGTACCAGCGCCGGCCCGGATAGCCTTCCGCGTACTTGTTGGTCAGCACGCTGCCGGAGGCCTCGCGCACCGCGCGCGACACCGTGTTCTCGGAGGCGATCAGGTTGATCGTGCTGTTCTCCTGGCGGAGCTGGCCGACAACCGTCGCATGGACCTCGGGATCAGCCTCCGCGAGGTGAGAGACTTCGGACAGGCGCTCGCCGCGCTCAAGCTTGCCGATGCGGCGCGCGTGGCGCTCCTCCTGCGAGAACGGCGTTTCGAGAAAAGCCCGCGCGATGTCGGCGGCCTCGTCGGGTGGCAGTGTGCCGGCCAGGACCAATACGTTAGCATCGTTGTGCGTGCGCGTCTTGCGCGCCGTCGCGACCGACTCGCAGAGCGCTGCGCGCACACCGGCAAAACGGTTCGCGGCGATGCTCATGCCAATCCCGGTCGTGCAGATCAGGATCGCGACTTCCGCACGCTTTTCGACGATCTGTTCAGCGGCCTCGACCGCGAAATCCGGATAATCGACCGAATCGGCGGTAAACGCGCCCAGATCCGTCACCTCATCCCCTCGCGCC
>MWEJ01000296.1 GCA_002071025.1 Verrucomicrobia bacterium ADurb.Bin070
TGGCTGACCTGGAGGTGAGAGACGCCGCAGGCCACCCCGTTGCCGCGACAACGCCGCCGCTCCGCGTGAACCGGGCACCGTTCGCGCCCGGCCGTATCCGACCGGGGAGTCACGGTTACGCGGGCGAGTCGCCGCTGCTGGTCGTGGCGCCGTTCAGCGATCCGGATGGCGATGCGTGCGACGGCGCGGAGTTCGTGCTGTCGGTGAACGACACGGTGGTGCTGCGCAGCGGCGAGCTGGCGTTGACAGACCGTTGGCAACTCCCGGTCGAGTGGTTGGAGCTTGGAGTGAAATATTCATGGCGCGTGCGGATGCGCGACGCTTACGGGGCCTGGTCGGCATGGAGCGAGCCGTTCCCGCTGATCCCGATGCGTGACGCGGACGGCGACGGGCTGCCGGACGTCATCGAAGAGAAAGGCGACACGCTGCCAGAGGTGCCCGACAGTGACGGCGACGGCATGGATGATGAGGGCGAGGTGCTCAGCGGCACCGACCCGTGTGACGGCGCGGCCTATTTCCGTTTTGATGCGCTCACGCCGACGCCGACGGCGGGCGGGTTCGCGGTGCGCTGGATCGGGCGCGCGAGCCGGCGTTACCGCTTGTACCGCCAACTCAGCCTGCTGCCGGGATCGCCGACAGAGGAGGTGACCAACGTGGTGCCGCAGGGCGGCACCGCACCGTGGTACGTGGTGCCGGTGGAGATCGAGGTCCCCGCCGCGCATCCCGCAGCCTGGTACCGCGTAACGGTCGATCCGGAGTAATGCCTCCGCCAACCGGAAGGCGATAGCGGCCCGCCTCTGCGGCGGTCTCGGCGAGACCGCTACCGGCGAAGACCCTATCGGTGGAGAGACAGAAAACGGGAGGAAGGAGGCGTTGCTGAAACCCGAAACCAGAAACCAGAAACCCCACGGATGCGCCCCCGATTGCGCGCAACGTGCCTTTACGATTTTCTGTCTTTGCGGAATATGGTATAACGCCGGGGAAAGGGACCGAAGAGAGAAAGGGAAGGCACATGATGAAACGTTTTGCGGGGTGGGCTGTTGCGGTTGCGTGCGCGGGGGCGGTGCAGGCGGCGACGCTGTTTGTGGAGACGGAAACCTTTTCTGACAAAGGCGGCTGGGTGGTGGACCAGCAGTTCATGGATCAGATGGGTTCGCCTTTTCTGATGGCGCACGGACTGGGCACGCCGGTGGCGGACGCTTCGACGACCGTGGAGGTGCCGGAGCGCGGCTCCTACCGCGTGCTGGTGCGCACGCGCAACTGGGCTGCGCTCTGGACGCAGAAAGACGCGCCAGGCCAATTCAAGGTAAACGTTAACGGCACACCGTTGCCGGCGGTGCTGGGCACGCAAGGCAACGAGTGGGCGTGGCAAGAGGCGGGTCATGTGCGTCTCGAAAAAGGCCCCGCGCGGCTGGCGCTGCACGACTTGACCGGTTTCAACGGCCGTTGCGATGCGTTGATCCTCACGACCGACACCGCGTTCACGCCGGAGAACGAGGTCTCCAAACTGGAGAGCTACCGTCGTTCGGTGGGGGCGATCAAGGCCTCGCAGCGCACCGAGGCGGTGGATCTGATCATCGCCGGCGGCGGCATCCCCGGCGTCTGCATGGCGATCGCGGCGGCGCGGCTCGGGCTGACGGTGGCGCTGATCCAAGACCGCCCGGTGCTCGGCGGCAACAACAGCTCGGAGGTGCGGGTGCATCTGGCCGGACGCATGAACCTGCCGCCCTTCCCGCGGCTGGGCGATGTGGTGAGCGAGATCGGTCCGCGCCGCGGTGGCAATGCGCAACCCGGCGACTATTATGAGGACGCACGCAAGATCGAGGCCGTCAAGGCCGAGAAGAATATCCGGCTTTTCCTCAGCACGCGGGCGCTGGCGGTTGAGAAAGAGGGCGCGCGCATCACGGCTGTCGTCGGACGGCACATCGAGACCGGACAAGAGACGCGCTTCACCGCCCCGCTGGTCGCCGACTGCACCGGCGACGGCGTGATCGGTATGCTGGCCGGCGCCGAGTATCGCTACGGCCGCGAGAGCAAAGAGGAAACCGGCGAGTCGACGGCCCCGGACAAGGCCGATTCCCAGACCATGGGCTCGTCGGTGCAGTGGTATTCGCGCGAGGCCCAAGAGCCGGTCGCCTTCCCTGACATCGCATGGGCGTTGCCTTTCACGGACCAGACGTGCGAACGCGTCAAGATGGGCGAGTGGACCTGGGAAACCGGCATGAGCTACCATCAGGTCAACGAGTTCGAGCGCGTGCGCGACTACGGCATGCTGGTGGTCTTCTCGAATTGGTCGTTCCTCAAGAACCACTCTGCCAACAAGGCCGATTACGCCAAGAGCCGACTGGAGTGGGTGGCCTACGTCGCTGGCAAGCGCGAGTCGCGCCGCCTGATCGGCGATCTCGTGCTGAAAGAGCAGGATCTGGTGGGCCGGGTCGCCTATCCCGACGCCACGGCGGTGACAACGTGGACGATCGATCTGCACTATCCCGACCCCAAGAATACCCGTCACTTTCCGGGTGCGGAGTTTAAATCGATCGCCAAGCACCAGGCGATTCACCCGTATCCGATTCCGTACCGCTGCCTCTACTCAAAAAATGTGGAGAACCTCTTCATGGCTGGCCGCAACATCAGTGTGACGCATGTGGCGCTCGGCACGGTGCGCGTGATGCGGACCGGCGGCATGATGGGCGAAGTGGTGGGCATGGCGGCATCGCTCTGCAAAAAGCACGCCTGCCTGCCGCGCGATGTGTATGCGACGCACCTTGAAGAACTCAAGGGGCTCATGGCGCGCGGGGTGGGCTTGGGGCAGCCGCAGCCGCCACAGCAGTACAACCTCGGCGGCACGCTGATGAAATCGAAGAAAGAGTGAGCGCGGCGTTCGGGTCGGCACCCGATTGAGGTGAACGGAGATGAAGGTTGAGTCGATTGTCGTGTACCAAGAGGCGTCGGTGCCCTGTTTCTGCATGCGCAAGGAGCAGATCGCGCGCCTGCGCCAGGCGTTTCCCGCGGCGCGCGTGACGTGGTGCCGCAGCGAGCGCGCCTGCCTGCGCGCGCTGCCGCAGGCGCAGGTCGCGGTGACCTGGGCGTTCCGTCAGGCGTGGTTCGCGCGCGCGCCCCGCCTGCGCGCGGTGCTCTCCAGCGCCGCAGGGCGCGACCTTTCGCCGCTCGATCCGCCGCCGGGTGTCACGGTGCGCTACGGAACCTTCCACGGTCCGCTGATGGCCGAGACGGTGCTGGGCATGATGCTGGCCTTCGAACGCGGCATCTTCACGGCCTACGCGCGTCAGCTCCAGGGCGACCTCTGGCCGCGTTCGGCGCTGTACGGCACCGTGCGCCTGCTGCGCGGGTCGCATGCGGTGATTGTCGGCTTCGGCCATATCGGCAAGGCGATCGGCAGCCTGCTCAAACCCTTCGGCGTGCGCGTGACCGGGCTGCGGCGCACGCCGCCCGCGCGGCGTCCGCCTTGGTTCTGCCGGGGCGACCGCCAGCTCGCGGCCGACCAGCTTGACGCCGTGCTGCCCGAGGCCGACCACCTGATCCTGGTGCTGCCCTCCGACACCGGCACGGACCGGCTGATTGATGCCGCGCGGCTGGCGCGGCTGCCGCGCCATGCGGTGCTCTACAACGTGGGGCGCGGCAACTGCATCGATGAAGCCGCGCTGGCGCGCGCGCTCCAGACGGGCACGCTGCGCGGCGCGTGCCTGGACGTTTTCGCGCGCGAACCGCTCGCGCCGGATTCGCCGCTGGCGGCCGACCTGCCGGGGCTGGTGCGGATGCCCCATGCGTCTGCGTTTGCGGACGCATACATGGACCGCTTCATGGACGAGGTGATCACGTGGTTGAGCAAATGAACCCGGAAACCTATACCGTCCGTTCGGTGGAAGAGACCTGGCGCGTGGCCGCCGAGGTCGCGCGGCTGCTTGTGCCGGGCACGGTGATCGCGCTGCACGGCGATCTCGGTGCCGGCAAAACGACCTTTGTTCAAGGGCTGGGCTTTGCATTGGGGCTGAAACGCCCGCTGACCAGCCCGACCTTTACGGTCTGCACGGAACACCGCACGGCGTCGTTCACGCTGGTGCACATGGACCTTTATCGCCTGAACGGGCCGGACGACCTGTTGACCATCGGCTACCCCGAGTATCTGGAGACCGGGGCCGTGGTGGCAGTCGAATGGCCGGAGCGTGCCGGCGAGCTGATACCGCCGGACGCGCTGCACGTGCGCGTGTCGCTCACCGACGACCCCGAAACGCGGGTGATCGTGGTCAGCCGCGGCGACGGCCCGTGAGCCAGCGCCTCAGCGCGCGAAGGGAGGCGGCAGCGCGGGCAGGCTGCCGTCCGGCGCGCGCGGTGCGGTGAGCAGGCGTTCGTCCAGCCGCGGCCATGCCTCGCCGAAGCGGTTCTCGGTCAGGGTGCAGCGGTTGGTCGCGATGTTCACCAGATTCATCCGGCCCCGGCAAGTCGCGTTGCTGACCAGCAGATGGCCGCAGCCGGGCACATCGGTGCGGTTGTCGGCCAAGCGCCCGAGCAGGCTGAAATCCTTGGCGTTGCGGCAGGCGGTGTTGCCGATCCAGTCGCAGCCGCCGGGATGGTGGTTGGCGTAGAA
>MWEJ01000297.1 GCA_002071025.1 Verrucomicrobia bacterium ADurb.Bin070
GCAGGCCTCGCGCGTGAGGCGCTCGCGCGACTCGGGCGCGTCCGCCTGCCCCATGCGCACCAGCTTGATCGCCACCTCGCGCCCCAACGACTCGTCGGTGGCGCGATAGATGGAGCCCATCTCGCCTTCGCCGATGTGGTCGTGCAGCCGAAAAACACCCAAACGGCCCGGCACCAGCACCTGCTTGCCACAAGTCAGACAGGCCAGGTGGGAGAGCGGGGCGTGCGCGGCCGTCGACATGCTCTTCTTGCAGTAGGGGCAGGTGGTCTGCTCGACACGCTCGAACCGGATTTCGTTCTGAGGATCACGCAAGAACGGCAAGGCAGACGGAGCAGGAGGCACCGCCCGGATCCCGAGGTCAGTATCTGATTCGCGAGCCATAGAGGTAAGACAGCATGAAAAATGCCAGCTTCCGACTTTGCCCTGTCACGTCTGAGAAGCCCGCGTTCTGGCCGACTCGAATGAGGTTTTCCGACCCCCAATCGGTCTGGCCTGTTCAAAAAAGAGAAAGGGTTCTCGTTTTTGTTAGAGCCTTTTCGCGAGCAACTCTTTGATCAGTTTCGGATTGGCCTTGCCCTGCGAGGCCTGCATGACCTGGCCGATCAGGAAGCCCGTGGCTTTGCCGACGCCGTTGCGGACATCCGCCAGCGCGGCCGGCTGCGCGGCCAGCACCTGGTCGATCAGCGCGTCGAGCGCGCCGGTGTCGGAGATCTGCCGGAACCCGCGCGCGCTGACGATCGTTTCGGCCGACGCCTCGCTCTGGAACAGCGCCACGAGCACCTCGCGCGCCGCGTTGGCGTTGATCTCGTCGCGCGCCAGCAACGTCAGCAGGCCGGCCAGGCGCGCGGGCGTCACTGGAGAGGCGCTGAGCTCCTGGCCGCGCTCCCTGACCGCCGGCAGTACCTGCGTGGCGATCCAGTGCAGGGCCATCTTGGCCGACACGCCGTGCGCGGTCAACGCCTCGAAATAGGCGGCCACATCCGTATCCGCGCTCAGGAACGCCGCGTCTTCGGCGCTGACGCCATGCTCCTTGACCAGCCGCTCGGCTTTGGCCGCCGGCATCTCCGGCAGGCGCGCCCGCAACGTCTCGATCCATGCGGGTGTCAGCGCGATCGCCGGCACCGAGGGGTCCGGTACGCAGGGTCCCTCGAACTTGGCACGCATCGGCAGCGTCGCCTTCTTGTCCGGGTCCCACAGCCGCGTGTGCAGCACCACCGCCTCACCGGCCTGCACGGCCGCGCTCTGCCGCGCGATTTCGAAGGCGATGGCATCGCCGACGTGGCGCACCGAGTTCATATTCTTGACCTCGACCTTGGTGTTCATCTGGCTGCTGCCGCGCGGCCGCACCGAGATGTTGGCGTCGACGCGCATGGTGCCGTTCTCCATGCTGCACTCCGAGGCTCCCACGTAGCGCACCTGCGTGCGCAGCGCCTTGAGAAACTCCATCGCTTCGTGCGGCGTGCGGAAATCCGGCTCCGTGACGATCTCCACCAGCGGCGCGCCGGCGCGGTTGAAGTCGACCAGGCTGATCGGCTGGCGCCCCTCGAGCTCGTGCACCAGCTTGGCGACGTCCTCCTCCATGTGGATGTGGTGGATGCGTAGCGCGCGCGCCTCACCCCGTTCGTTGGTGATCGTGATGCCGCCGCCGCGCGACAACGGCAGGTGCGCCTGCGAGAGCTGGTAGCCCTTCGGCAGATCGGGATAGTAGTAGACTTTCTGGTCGAACGCGCTCAGTGGCTGCAACTCCGCGCCGAGCCCCAGGCAGAGCAGCGCCGCCTTCTCCAGAGCCGCCTGGCTCAGGCACGGCGCGGCGCCCGGCAGCCAGAGGCAGGTCGGGCAGGTGTTGGCGTTCGGCTCGTCGCCGGGCCGGTTCGGGCAGTCGCAGAACAGCTTCGTGGCACAGTTGAGTTCGACGTGGATTTCCAATCCGATGACCGCTTCAAAGTCCATGGTTATTTCCCCTCCCGGCACACTGCCGCAAGCGTTTCGCCCAGCGCGAGCAGCCGCGCGTCGCCGAGCCGCGGCCCGACCAGTTGCAGCGCACCGCACGCGCCCGCCGCCGGCATCGCCAGCGCGGGCTGTCCGGTGACCGACGCCAGCCGCGTGCAGCCGAACGGCGCACAGATCTCCGCGAGCGGGGCCGCCGTGATGTCCTCCGGCACGCGGTCGGGCAGCGGCAGCGCCAGCGCGTCGACCTCCGCCACGAGCCGCTGCGCCGCCGCGACCAGCCGCGCCCGGATGCGGCAGGCGTTCTCATACGCGGCGTAGCGTTCGAACTGGAAGAACGCGCCCTGAATCAGGAAGCTCTTGACGCAGGTTCCGAACGCCGCGCCGCGCGCGCTCAGATACATCTCGTTCCAATTCTTCGCGCCCGGCGGACGGCGTCCGTAGCGCACCGAGTCGTAACGGCCCGCGCAGGAAGAGGCCTCCACAGAGCCGACGATCGCATGCACCAGCGCGAACAGGTCGTACTCCGGCAGCGACAGCTCGCGCACGGCGACGCCCGCCGTCGCCAGACGGGCAAGCGCGGCGCGGAACCCCTCCGCCTGCGCGGCGGGCAGGCCGTCCAGCGCCTGCGGGATCACGCCGAGCGTGACGCCGCGCGCGTCGGCCGGCAGCGGGGCCGGAGCCGGCGGCGGTGCCTCCTCGAGCGTGAGGTCGCGTCCGTCCGGTCCGGCCAGCGCCGCGAGCAGCGCGTGCAGCGTGCCGCACGAGCGAGCGAGCAGGCCGCAACGCTCCATCGAAGGGATCAGGCCGATGAGGCCGAGCCGCGAGACTAGGCCGGCGCTCGGCGTCAGTCCGTAAGCGCCGGCGCGCGCGGCGGCCACGCGGCATTCGCCCATCATGTCCAGCACCAGCTCGGCGTCAGCGGCTCCGAGGCGGACCGCCTCGCCCGCCTGGCTGCCGTGCAGCCCGAAGCCGAACTCGCTGGTGCGCGTCAGGCCGGTCAGCGCGGCGCCGGCCTGGCGCAGGCGCTGCACGACGGTCGCGTCTTCGAGCGCGGTGAAGCCGGCCAGCGCCGCCGAGCCGGCATCGGTCGGCCAGCCGGCCACCGAGATCGTGGGCTGCAGCGCGACGCGCGTGCCGCAGAGCGGGCCGCCCGGGACAGCCGGCGCGGGATCGGGATTTTCAAAGAGAGTGATCGGGGTCATGACAGATTCCTTTGTTGACGGTGGGGCGCGGCGGTCACTCCAGCACGCTGGCGACTTTAAAGTAGGCACCCTTCACGGCCGGGGCATTTTTGAAGAGCAGCCCCGCTTCGGCCAGGGGCGAGCGGTGCGCCTCGGTGCCTGGCCGGGTGCGGTTGGCGACCGGCGCGACCGAGCGGATTGGCGCCTCCGTGCCGGCGTGCGCGGTCGCCTGCTCTGCCAGCGTCTCGGCCTGCGTGAGCACGGCCTCCATGACCGGCCGTTCCTGTTCGCTGACGCCGATACGCGAAACCCAAGAGACGCGGTCGACGCGGTCCTCCTGCGCCTCGGCGCCCGGCAGCGCGGTGGCGCCGCCCAGATCGAGCAGCCCCAACTCGGCGAGCTGTTCGCGCTTGACGGCCGAGGGCGCGCCGGTGAGCGGGCAGGCCGCGCTGCGGTTCTTGGGGAAGGCGATCACCTCGCGGATCGAGGGCGTTTGCAGAATCATCGAGACCAGACGGTCCATGCCCAGCGCCAGACCGCCGTGCGGCGGCGCGCCGAAATCGAAGGCGCGCAGGAAGAAGCCGAACCGCGACTGGATCTCATCGTCGCTCAAGCCCAGTGCGGCGAAGATCTTGCGTTGTACGGCGCGATCATGGATGCGGATACTGCCGCCGCCCAGCTCTTCGCCGTTCATGATCAGGTCGTAGGCGCGCGAGCGCAGGCTCAGCAGCTCCTCGACGTTCGACGGATCGAAGTCGGTCCGGTGGGGCGCCGTGAAGGGATGGTGCGTCGAGGTCACGCCGCCCTCGTCGGTCGGCTCGAAGAGCGGGAAGTCGGTGACCCAGAGCGGGCAGAAGGTGTCGGCCGGGATCAGGCCCAGCCGATTGGCCAGGTGCAGGCGCAGATTGCCAAGCGCGGAGGCGACCACGCGGGCGGAAGGATCGGCGACCATGATGAGCACGTCGCCGTCTTCGACCGCGAAGCGCCGGCGTAGCTCGTCCAGCTCCTGCGCGCTGAAGAACTGCACGATGTTGGACTCCAGCGTGCCGTTTTCCGCGCGCATCCAAGTCATGCCCTTGGCGCCGAAGGAGGGCGCGATCTCTTTGGCATATTCATTCTGCAGCACGTTTTTGCTGAGCCGTTCCGACTGGCCCTTGATGTTGAGGCCCTTGATGCAGCCGCCGCGCTGCAAGATCTGGCGGAAGATGGCGTAGCGCGTCTGCGTGAAGACGTCGGTCACATCGACAAACCGCAGGCCGAAGCGCAGATCGGGCTTGTCCGAGCCGGTCGTGTCCATCGCCTCGGCATAGGTCATGCGCGGGAAGGGCCGCGTCAGGGTGATGCCGCCGACGGTGAAGAGCCGGACAGTCAGCTCTTCGATCAGCTCGTAGAGGAACTCCTCGTCAATGAACGACGCCTCGAGGTCGAG
>MWEJ01000298.1 GCA_002071025.1 Verrucomicrobia bacterium ADurb.Bin070
GGCGGTGCAGGCCGGCCACCGCGAGGTCGAGACCGAGGCGCTCGCGCTGCTCGTCAAGCTGCGCGAGCGGCAGGCACTCTGGTTCAACAGCCAGAAACTGGCGTTCGACGCCGCGATGATGCAGAACAACTGGAAGAAGGCCGAGAAGGTGGCGGAGTTTACCAAGGCGGTCTATTCGCGCGTGGAAGACCAGCGTTATTTCGATGTGCGCAAATGGAAGGCGGGGCCCTGAACACCATGCTGATTCGACTGGAACATAACGGACGCATCATTCACGAGATCAGTTCGGGCGCGCTCGCCGGCGAGCTGGTTATCGGACGCAGCCATGCCTGCGCGTGGCCGGTGCCCAAAGAGGAGACCGTGTGCAGCTCGCAGCACGCGGCGCTCTATCTCAAGGGGCGGCATGCGTGGCTCAAAGATCTTGGCAGCACCAACGGCACCTTCCATAACGGCAAACGGATCGCCAAGAAACGGCTGGCGGTCGGCGACAAGATCAGCATCGGCAACTGCGTGCTCTGCGTCGAGCAGGAGCGCGGCGGCGACAGCACGGCCCACTCGGAGCTTCAGGTGCTCTCCGGCAAGGGGCGCGGCCAGCGTAAGCCCTTGGTGCCGCCGGTCTTCACGATCGGGTCTGATCCTGGGGCGAATCTGGTGTTTCTGGATATGCTGGTGTCCCGGCGTCATGCCGAGGTTCTGATCAAAGAGGACGGGAGCTGCTGGGTCCGTGACTTGGGCAGTAAAAACGGCACCACCGTCAATGGCATGCCGCTGCGCGATGACAAGGAGCGCTTGCTGAAAGACGGCGACCGTATCGCCATCTCGCATTTGGAGGTGGAGTTCCATGACGGTGCGATCAAGCGCTCGAACCAGCAGGTTTGGCTGCGCATCGGCATTCTGGCCGCCACGCTGGTGGCAGGCTTGAGCGCCTACGGACTCTACCAGCACATGCGGCCATCCGCCGAGTCGTTCCTGCGCGAGGCCCGGCGCTTGGCGGCCGAAGAGGCATTTACGGAGGCCTCTGCGATGGTGGAGAAGGCCTCCACCGCGCGGCGCGCGTCGGCCAAGCAGGTGACGATCGAAGAGCTGCGCCGGTTGCTGGGCGTGTGGCAGAACACGGTGTCGGTCTGGTCGCGCGCGCAGCGGGCGTTGACGGAGGAGCGTTGGACGCAGGTGTCGCGCGATCTGGGCATGCTGCAGGCCAGCAAAAAAGAGGCGTGGGAGTGGAACGAACAGGCCGCCGCGCAGAAGGAGGCGATGGCGGCTGCCAAAGTTGCGGTGGACGCCTATCTGCGGTCTGAAGCCTCGCTGGGCCGCGATGCGGTGTCGTTCGCGGATCTGAGCGGCGATCATGACGGGGTGCGGCAGGCGCTGGAAGGATTGGGTCAGACGCCGCCGGCTTACCTGGAACCGCTCAGGGCGGCGCTGGCGAAGATCGAGCGGCGGCAGGCCGCGCTGCTGGGCGAGAGCGGCCGGTTGGAGCAGGCGCTCGACACGCTCGCGCAGGAACGGCCGCCGTACGCCGAGGTCCGGCAGGCGTTGGCGCAGGCGCAAGCCAGCAGCGAGCCGCTGCTGAAGCGACGGGCGGAATCGTTGGCGCCGGCGTTGACCGCGCTGGCCGATTGCGCGGAGCGGCTGGAAGCCGCGATGCGGCAGGTGGGCGACCTGGCGGTGCAGCAGGCGCTGGCGGCCGAGATCCCGCTGCCCTCGGCTGATGCCTGCGCGCTGGAGCCGCGCGTGTCGCAGGCGCGCCAGACGCTGGAAAAACGGATCGCGCTGCTCAAGGCCAAAGGCGGCCAGCTCCTGATGCTGTTCGGCGATGTCGAGAAACGCATCGGGCGCGAAGGCGAGCAGCCGGCATGCCTGCAGGCGTTCGAGGATGAGGCGGTACGGGCCAAGATGTTCGCATGCGACGTGCTGGAGCAGCCGCTGCCCAAACGCAGCCGCAAGGAGCCCGTCAGCGCCTATGACCGGTTGCTGGGTGTCGAAGAGTTCTACACCTATCTGAGCGCCTATCCCGAGCCGGTCGATCCGGCGATGGTCGCCGACCTGCCGTTCGTGTCGCTGCTGACGCAGGCGCGTGAGGCGGTTCAGAAGATTGAGGCGCTCCAAGCCTTTGTGCGCCAGCCGGAGAACGCTTGGATGCTGGGGCCGGTGCTGCAGGCGCAGATGGCCCGGCTGGATGCGGTGTTGGCGCGTCGTGACGCGCTGGTGAAGACGATGGCGGCCAAGGCGGAAAGCGACGCGTCGCGGGCCGGCCTGATCGCCGGCGGCATCGCCGCGCGGCTGTCCACCCGGCCGGGCGGCGTGCCGATCAAGGCGTTGGCGCCTGAGGCGTGGGTGGCTGCGGAACTGAAACGCCTGCGCACCGACCTGCTGCGGCTGAATGACCAGTACACGCTGGCCGCGCCGGCCAAGCAGATCGAGATCCGTAGCCAGATCTTGGCCGGCGGCCTGCCGGGCGACTCGTTGGTGCGGCGCATGTGGGCCTTCCGCGATGCCGCGACCGGCGGCCCGCCCAGGACCGCGCCGTGAGGCATCGTCATGAAACGCAGATCTGATCAGGAAAAGCCGCAGCCAATGCGGGAGCCCAAGCAGCCCCGTCCTGACAGGCGAAGAGAAAACTGCCGCCTGCGAAAGTTCGCAAAATCGAGGGCCGAGTTCGGATCATCGATGTTGCCGAAGGTGGTGATTGTGCCTATGATGGGCGCATGAAATCACTGGGAATGATCATCGTCTGCGCCGGTCTGTCTTGGGTGGCGCGGGCTGAGGGCGAGCGCGTGACCGTGCGTCCCGAGATCACGGATGAGGCGCTCATCAATCCGGGCATGGGTTGGGTGTGTTTTCACTATTCGAATCGGCTGTGGGCGTACGGCTCGCGTCTTGAGCCGGGCGATACGCTGGCGTGGTTCCCCGGCACGTCCGTGATCTATTTCCGCCTGCCGTGGTGTTATCTCGAGCCCGAGGAGGGGCGCTACCGCTGGGATCTGATCGACGCCTACGCGCAGCCGTGGGTGGCGCAGGGCAAGCGCATCGCGCTGCGTGTGACCGCCTGCGAGAACCGCTTCCGCTACGCCACGCCGGAATGGGTGCAGCGGGCCGGCGCCGAAACAGTGGCATCACGAGGAGCTGGCGCAGCCGTTCTGGCCGACGCTGCCGGTCATTCTTGAGCATGAGCATTACGGGCTTTCGAAAGGGCGCAAGGCATGGGACGCGGCGCTGCTGGCCGAATCGGTCGAACGCTACCACGCAAGCTACCTGTCGATCCACTGGTGGCCGGATGTCTTTCTCAAGGAGAACCGCGAGGCGGTCGCGGCGATCAACAAGCGGCTCGGCTACCGGCTGGAGCTGCGCGAGGCCGCATTCCCGCGCGAGGTTGCGGTGGGCGAGGTGTTCCGGATCGACACGCTCTGGGCCAATGTCGGTGTCGCGCCCTGCCACGCGGGAGGCTTCGCGGCCTTCACGCTGAAGGACGACAAGGGACGCATCGTCTGGGTCTCGTCTGACGAAACGTTTGACGTGCGGACGCTGCCGGTCGCCGCGGCCGGACAGGCGCAAGCGGTGGCGCGCGCCTCGACGTGCGCGGTCGGCATTGTGACGCCCATTCCGGTGATGAACGACGGCGTGGTCCGGCACCTGCAGGAGACGGGCGATTACACGTTCGGCGCCGATGTGCCGACGGTCAAGCCGGGCCGCTACGGGCTTTTCGTGTCGGTCGGCACGCGCGACGGCACGCCGGTATTCGCGCTGCCGCTACGAGATGGCGATGGTGCGCGCCGCTATCGGCTCGGCGAGATTGTGGTGAACGCTCAACGCTGAACGTCGAACATCGAACGTAAAGAGTGGTGGGAGAGAAGGCGATGACGGCAATGAGAGCCGGTTTGGTTCTGGAACTCGTCGGACAAGCCGGCCGCGGTTGCGTTCAGCGTGCCGAACGCGGTGCTGGTGTCCGCATTCGAGCCGGATAGAGAGACGGTCTTGGAGGAACAGATGGTGAATGTCAGAGAGCGTGCGGCGGGGCTGGTGCTCAGTGTGGCGTTAAGCGTGCTACAGGTAACAACTGGAAGGGCTGAGACAACCATGAAGATGGGGACGGTCGACTATTTCGGATACGCCGGATGCATCGCGCTGGAGAACGGCGCGGGTGTGCGCGTGGTGCTGAGCCCGCTGGCGGGCGGTCGCGTGCTCGAGTACGCGCTCGACGGGACGAACGTGCTTTACCTCAACCCCTCGCAGCAGGGCTGGCGGAATGTACCCGGCGTCCCGAGCGTCGACCCGTGCGGCGGCCGACTCGACGTCGGTCCGGAGCGGACGATCACGCCCCACCCGGATCTGTGGCTGGGCGATTGGACGGGCGAGATCGTCGGCGAGGGCAAGGCGCGGCTGACGAGCGCGCGCGACCGGATGACGGGGCTGCGGCTGGTGCGTGAGTTCACGCTCGCGCCGGATTCGTCGAGACTGACGGTCGAGCAGCGCGTGACCAACGAGTCCGATAAGCCCGTGACCTGCTGCCACTGGAGCCGCACGCTGGCCGCTGGCGGCGGCATCGTGCTGAT
>MWEJ01000299.1 GCA_002071025.1 Verrucomicrobia bacterium ADurb.Bin070
CGCCAACAAGTGGCCGATCAACCTGCTGGTCAAAGGGGATATCGCCGACCGGATCTGGGAGAACATCCTGAACGCCATCGGGTTGCCGATGGAATATCAGGAAGAGGTGGTCGACAGTTGGTACGACTGGCTGGATGCAGACGGCACCGTGACCGGGCGGAGCGGCGCCGAGGACGAGTACTACGATGGGCTCGACAAGCCCTATCAGGCGCGCAACGGGCCCATTTCGTCGGTGGGCGAGTTGGAAATGATCAAAGGCATTCGCGAGCGTCCGGCGATTTTCAGTGGCGGGGTGCTCAACCCCGAGGAGAAGAATAAGAAGGCGCAGGTCCGTATCCAATTTGGGCTTAAGGCTTTTTTTGACATCTATGGGGAAACTGTTAAGATCAATGTCAATTCCGCTGAGCTAGAGGTGTTGTTGACAGTGCCGGGCATCGATGGCGACAGTTTGTTGGCGAATGCGATCATAGAAGAGCGGAGGACTGGCGCCAACCGGACTACATCAGGAGATGCGTCGGCCGAAAGCCTGTTGTTTAAAGACTGGAACGATCTGAACACGCGCATTCCCGGCGGTGTCCCGAGCGAGGCGGAGCCTTTTTTGGCTTACGCGCCTCAGAAGTATTTTGAAATCGCGGTGACGGGCGAGGCGGGAGGAATCTCGCACCAGATCAAGGCAGTGGCGATTGTCGAGGGCGACCGGGTGCGTTATCTGCGCTGGCGTGAAGATCCGTAGGGAAGCGCATGTTGATATGACGAAGAGCGATTTGATAGCGTTGTTGGCGGAAGGCGGCGTGCTGCGGGGCGTGAAATTCGCCCCGCGCGGACGTGACGGCTGGACGCGTATCGGCGGAGGGGTCTGGCCGCTGGAGACGCCCGATGCCGAAGTGGCGGCTGACGAAACCGAGGTCGACGCGACCGCGCCCCTTGTGGTTGCGGACGAGACCGTGGTCGAGAGCGATAAGCCGCTGACGCGGGCGTTGGTGGCGGCCCGTTCGGCGTTGGGGGCGCGTGACATCGTGTTGGCGCTGCCGCTTTCTCAGGTGTTGGTGCGTGTCTTCAAGATGCCGCTGGAGGTTCGTGACGACGTGGCGGATGCCGTGACGTTGCAGATGGACAAGCTCTCCCCCTTCCCCGGTGAGGAGTTGGCGGTCGGCTGCGAAATCCTGAGTGAAACCGAGTCGCATCTTTGGGTGTTTGCCGCTGCTCTGCCGACTGCGGTTTTCGAAGAGTTGGGCGCGGCGTTGGACGAGGCACGCTTGCAGGCGGTGCGCACGGACGTCGCCGTGCTGGGCTGGCTGCGATCACTGAGCGGTCCCTGCCAACTGATGCGCCCCGGTCGGCGCGTGGTGTTGATGGATCCGGACGGTTCGTGGGATTTGGCGGTGCTGGATCACGGTGTGCCGGTTTTGGCGCGCGGTCTGGGCGGGGCTGCATCCGTTGAAGATGTGATCCGGGAGTTGACCCTCTCCCTGTTGAATGCCGAAATGGAGGCCGGTGGCGGCACGGTGGCTGAGGTGTTGGTGGTCTCGCAGCAAGCGCCGGACCGGACGCTCGTCGAAAAGCTGCGTGACTTGACCGGTGCCGAAGTCCGGCATGTGGTGCCGCCGACGCCGGACGGCGGGGTCGAGGGCGTGGCGCTGCGTGCCGGCGAGGGCGCTGCGTTGGACCTCACGCCGCAAGTGTGGCGCGACCAGATCAAGGCGTTGCGTGTCCGCAAGCGGGTCATGACCGGCGTGGGGATTGCGCTGGCAATATGGGCGGGGCTGATGGGCACGCTCTTCGCCGGACCGGCGGTTTACAAGCAGCTCACCGCGCAGGTCCGCAAGCACTCGCGCGCGCACGCCAAAGCTTATAGGCAGGTCTCCGACACACGCGAGCGCGTCAACCTGATCGAGTCCTACACCGACCGCTCCCGTTCGTCGCTGGAGATGCTGCGCTTGGTCTCCTCGGTCTTGCCACAAGGGGTCACGCTGATCGGATTCACGTATCGGCGCGACGAAGGCGTGAAGGTTTCGGGCGAGGCCGATCAGCCGACGGTGGTTTACGATTTCAAGAATGCGGTGACCGAAAACCCGCTGTTCGAATCGGTCGGGTTGGTCGGCCCTTCGATCAGCAGGGGCAAGCATAAGTTTGACGTCGACGCAACGTTCAAGGGGAGGCCTGAGAAATGAGTACGGTGACCTCCCGCGAGAAGAACATGTTGCTGATAGCCGTGGTGGTGCTGCTGTATGCGGCCGCAGCCCTGAGCTACAAAAAGCAGATGACGAACTGGAAGGCGGCGGAACGTATCTACCGGTCTGCACAGAAAAAAGTGCAGGAGGAGCGCGCATTGATTGCAGCCCGCGACGAGTGGAGTGCCCGTTATGCACAGATGCGCGACCTGATGCCGGTGTTCCCGTATGAGCAGGATGTCGATACCTACTGGCTGAATGTCATGGATGCGGCGGCGTCGCGCAACGGGCTCATGATCGCGCGGCGTCAGGCCAACAAAGAGATTGAGGTCGGCGATGTCTACGAACTGCCGATTGAGTGCAAGGATTGGGAGGGCACGCTTGAGGCGTTGGTCAAGTTCCTCTATGATTTGCACAAAGAAGGAGCCATGCTGGATGTGCGGCAGCTCTTTATCCGTCCGGCTAACCGGCCGGGCTATCTGAAGGGGACCTTCACCCTGTACTGCGCTTACATGCGGGGTGACGATGCCCGTCCGCCCGCCGGAAAGCAAGCCGCTCCGGCTGCGGCGGTGGACGCGGACGCGCCGTCGTCAGAGGGCGACGCCGGCACGCCAGTCCAAGCGCCGTCTGAGGCGCAGCCGCAGGCAGCCCCCGAGGCGGTGCCCGAGCCTCCTGAGCCTGCGCCGCTGCCTGAGACCGCGAACACGACGAACACTCCGGCGGCCGCACCGGCCGCCGGGCCAGTGCCTGACGAGCCCGAAGGGAATGTGCCGTAAGCAGACACCACGTTTTGTGAGGAAACACGTATGAACAACATTTGCAATCATCTGATGAATCTGGGCGCGGTCAGCGTGCTCGTCCTGGGTGTTGCTCTGGCGCAAGACCAGACGCCGCAGCCGGCCGCCGTTCCGGTCCCGGCGCAAAATCGCCCGACGCCCGTGACGCGCCGCCCGTTGAATCCCGTGCGTCGGCCGACGGCACCGGGTGCCGCTGCCACGCCGCCTGCCGCGCCGGCATCGTCGGAGCCGCTTGAGCCCACGCTGGATAAGAGCATGTTGAAAAACAAGAGCACCATGCCGGGGTTGAAGTATAAAAAGAACCCGATCGAGATCGTGCTGATGGACTACGCGCTGGTGACCGGCAAGACCCTGCTGACATCGCCGGGCGTGCAGCCGCTGCTCAAAAACGAGATCACGCTTGAGAGCCAGGAGGGAGTGCCGCTGACCCGTGAGGAGTATCTGGACGCGATTGAGTCCGTACTCAGCATGAACGGAATCGTGCTTGAGCCGTTCGGCGAGAAGTTTCTAAAGGTTCTGCCGCTCAAAACCGTGCGTACCGATGGCATCCGCATCCAGATGGATACGCCAGACGGCGGATATCCTGAAAAGAGTCAGGTGGTCAGTCAGATGATCCAGCTTAAGGCCATCGCGGTCAGCGAGGCGCAGAAGGCGATCGAAGGCTTCAAACGGCCCGACGGGCTGATCCAGACGTTTGAGCGTACCAACAGCCTGCTGGTCACCGACACGCAGGAGAATGTCAACCGTATGCTGGAGATCATCAAGTTCATCGACCAGCCGCTGGTGGCGACCGAAGAGGTCCATGTGCGCGTGATCCGTTTTGCCAAGGCTGATGAGATCAAGAAGCGCCTTGAAGAGATTGTCGCAGAGTCGCAAAAGCAGAGTCAGGCCAAGGAAGAGATCAAGGCCAACACCTCCGGGTCGCCCGGATTTACCAGGACCGCCGGGGCGACCTCGCCGCTGACCGGTCGGCCGCTGCCGCCCGGTCTCTCGCGCCTGACCGCAGCCGCGCAACAACAGCAGGCGGCTTCCTCGCCCAACGAGATTCTCGAGACCTTGGTAAGCGATGCCGACCGGGGCATGATTCGCGGCAAGGTACAGATCATCTCGGACGAACGTTCCAATCAGCTCATCATCATCACCCGCAAAGAGAACATGAACTTCTTCGAGCGCATCATCAGCGTGCTGGATATCGAAACCTCGCCGGATGTCAAGGTTGAGGTGCAGCGCTTGGAATTCGCCGATGCCGAAGAGGTCTCCACCATGCTGAACGATCTGATCGGCAACGCCACGTCCAAAAAGGACGACGCCGCGCCGGCCGGGGCGCCCAAGGGCGCCGCCGACACGCCGTCCCGCAGCACCACGCTGGCCGAGGCCGTCGCCGCGCGGGCCAGCCGTTCCTCATCCTCCTCTTCCTCAGCCGCAGCCGACGGCAAGAGCAAGCTCGGGCAGCTCAGCAAGGACAACATCAAGATACTGGCCGACAAGCGCACCAACGCCATCGTCATGATGGGCAGCCCCAGCGACCTCGCCGCCCTCAAGGAGATCATCAGGGGCATGGACATCCAGCTCTCCCAGGT
>MWEJ01000300.1 GCA_002071025.1 Verrucomicrobia bacterium ADurb.Bin070
GGTTTTCGCCGGCGGGTTTTTGTTCACAAAAGCACTTGTCCAGTCGCTCGATCATGAACCCGCACGGCACGCCGCCAAAAGCAAAACGTCCGTAACCAGCCCGATAACGGGCAGGCTGTTCACGACAACGGCGATGGAACCTTGCGCTTTCATTCAGTGGTTGAAATGGTAGCGGAAAACGTTTGGACCGTCAATAGCCCCTGACGAAAAAAAACGGAGCGCACGAGGGACGCCTCGCCAAAGCGTCCGCGCGGTTTCGTCGAAAATGCCCTGCCGTGTTGACGACAACGGCGGCACATATGCGGGGCCCTTCGCGTTAGCGTTGCCGCAGCCACTTCTGGTCAAAGCGCTCATAGAACTCGGGGAAGACCCTGTGCGGCATACCGATGCCATGTCCGATCTGCTTGTCGGCGACGCGCAGCGCGTTATAGCCGGCGTACACGGCGGCCGGCGGGCACGTCTCGTCGATAAAACCGACCGACACGCGCACCGGACAGGTGATGCGGGGCGCGAAGTGCGCGCCGTCAAAATAGGGCGCGACCTTCAGGGCTGCCGCCTTATCGGACGGCCGCATGTTTTCGATCAACTTAGGCCACCCGGAATCTCGTCCCTTTTGAAACCCCAGCAGATCGGTGATCGCAGGCACGTGAATGACGCCTTTCGTGAACGTGCGGTTGAGCCCCAGCAGATAAAAGCCAAACCCGCCTCCTTGGCTGGACCCCGTATAGCCGACGTGGGTCTTGTCGGCATCCGGGCGCGCCACCACCCAGTTGACCGCGCGGTTGATGCCCAGCATAATCCGGTAGTAAAAATAGGTTTCACGCTGCGCCGCGCCCGCCTGGCAATAGCGTTTCACGCCGAAGCGCGCCTGCACCTGCCGGTCCTGCTCGGCGTACCGGTTCTTCTGTCCGGCCGCATCCGCCGCGGGCTCAAACGGATGGACGTTCATCACCAGATGGATAAACCCGCGGTCGGCGATGCCGACATTGGGGCCGATCACGCCGGGCCCTGCCCCGGGCACGTTGACTTCAACGGGAAAGGGGCCCTGTCCCTTGGGCACGCTGAGAAAACCATAGACACGCAAGCCGTCAAACGTCGCAAAACTGACCTTGAACGCATCGTGCTTGTCTGTACAATGTTTCTCGAAGCGCTCGACGCGCGGATCCAGCGGGACTTCGGCCTCCAGCCGCGCGATCGCGGCATCCCAAAAGGCGTCGAAGTCTGCCGGCCGCGCCGACCCTGCCACGATTTTCTCCGGCTCGTAGGCAACACCGGAAAGTCCTTTGAACGTTTTGCCGAGCGTTGCGACGGCCGTGCATTTGAGGAAACCCGGTTCGCGCAGCGTGCCGGCGCAGGTCACCGGATTGGCTTTGGCGAGATCAAAAACGGCGTGGGCGACCTGCTGCGTCCCGAAATTCGTGAGCGTCACGCTGAGCTGTCCCGACGTCACCGGCTGACGGTCCGCGCCTGTCACGCGCACGACAAATGTCGCCGGTTCCCCGCATGCGTATACATGCGATTCACGGTCCGCTCGCACCTCCACCGATTGTGCCCACGCCAACACGGGCAGCGCCATTCCCAACACAGCCGACTTGATCGTCATGATTCCCTCCGTTGTTGATGACGGTGACGGCTCACGGCAAGCCGGACACCTGTTGCCGAGTCGGCCACCTTGAATCCCTTATGCCTGTTCCCCTGCCGCAAGCGCCCTGCCGATCTTGAGCGATGCGTTAAACTGATCGTCCGTCGTGCGCAGCAGCGCGATGCCTTCGCGCGCCGCGGCCGCACGCATGTCGTCAGGGATCTCGCGGCCGTGCACGATCAGGATCGCGGGCGCGCCGACCAGCGTGCAGACCGCCACCGTGTTGGTGTGGTTCTGCACTGTGATCAGCACGGCACCGTCCGGGCAGTGCGCCATGACGTCGCTCAAAAGGTCGGAGGTATACGCGCCGGTCGCTTCCGCATTCAGATCCGGCACCTGCACCGCCTCCCCTCCGCAGGCGCCGATCAGCGTTCCCAACGTCATGCCACCCCCCCTTCGATATAGATGACCGCTTTCACGGTCGTGCCCGATCCCTTTTTCGAAGTGATCTCGAACTCGTCTGACACGCGTCGCACATTGACCAACCCCATGCCGGCACCAAAACCAAGCGAACGAATCCACTCGTTGGCGGTGGAGGTGCCGTCGCGGCAGGCCCATTCCACATCTTCAATGCCAGGCCCCGCATCGCGTGCGATCACTTCGGCGCGTCCGCTCGACACCTGCCACGAGAGCACGCCGCCGTCGGAGTGCACGCACAGATTGATCTCCAGCTCATACGCGGCCACCGCGATCCGCCGGATGACCTTGGTTGCGAATTTTTTCTCCTGCAACACCTGTTTGATCTGGTTCGCGGCCTTGCCGGCGTTTTCAAAATCGTACTTGCAGATCGGAAACTCGCGCAGCAGATACAGGCTGCCCGCAGCGCCCTCGCCTCCGCGCTGCACCGAAACGCTCTCGAGACGCTGCAGCTCACGCGTGAGTTCGACCAGCAGGGCGCGGTTGATGTCGCGCTGGCAAATGATGCCGACCAGCCGTCGGTCGCGGTTGAGGACCGGAAAGCGGCCGTAGTGATAACGGTCGAAATAGCGCAGCGCAAAGGAGAGCGGCATGTCGTCCTCCAGCACCACCAGCTTGGTCGTCATGTGGCGTCCGCAAGACTCATGGATCGTGCCGGCCACCAGCGCGCGGATGATATCATCGATGCTGACGAGCCCGAAGAACCGGCCTTTCTCTTCGACCGGCACGCCGCTGATTTTCTTCTGTCGCATCAGTTCCTGCGCCTGCTGCATCGAGGCGTCGCGCGGCAGCGTCACCAGGTCCGCTGTCATCACATCACGCACTTTGAGGCGCTGGATGAGTTCAAGCAGCACGAGCGGATCATTGCCCGACTCGCCGAGTCCGGGCCGCTCATCCGGCGCAACGGGAGACTGGCTGCCGGGCGCGCTCATAGCGGATGGCGAGCGGCATGCACCGCCACGCAGGCGTCATACTTCGACAGGCGGCTGGTGGCCAGCGTCATGTGAAGATCGTTCGCCACATTCACCATCGAGGAGGGCAGGGGTTTGCCGTTCACGACCACCACGCCGACCGCGCCGACGATCTGCGCGGTCCGCAAGACCTGGTCGCTGGCGAGCGAGGTTAACAACAACATGTCTTCTTCATCCACCAGCAGCACGTCGCTCATCAGATCCGACGCCATGACATGCCCCACACGCCGCAGCAACCCGTCACCTTTGACAAGGACCTCTGCCTGCAGCACCTCCGCGACCTCACTCATCGTCATAAAAAAGCCTCATTTCAACACAGCCGTGTCCGGGCACATCGCCTGCGCTTTTCTGTCGTGAAAAACGTGACCGAGTGTATCGCAACCCCCTGCCCGAGACAACACGGAAAACGCTGGGACCGCCGATTCGATAAAAAAGGTTCTATTTCCACTTGGCAAGCTCAGACCGTTTTTGAGATACTTCTTGAATCTTTTTTAGAACCACCCCGTGTCTTGTAGCGGTACAGGTCCCGGGTAACGCGGAGGTGAAACACCGTGAGCACCGCACCGACGACGGCGCAAGGCGTTCAGAAGCTGACTCCAGAACTGAAAGCTTTCATTGCCGAATGGAAAGAGAAGCCAGGGAACCTGATCATGATCCTGCACCGTGTGCAGCAGCATTTTGGGTTTGTTCCTCGGGAAGTGGCGTTTGAGGTCGCCGATCTGATCGACGTGCCCCTCGCCAAAATCTACGGCGTCATTACGTTCTATAACTTCTTCAAGCTGAAGAAACCCGGGCGCAACCAGATTCAGGTCTGCATGGGCACCGCCTGTTACCTGAAGGGCGGCGAAGACATCATCGAAGAGCTGGAAGGCATCCTGGGGGTCGGCCTCAACACCGTCACGCCGGACGGCGAGTTTTCGGTGGAGGCGGTCCGCTGCCTCGGTTGCTGCGGTCTGGCGCCGGTGATGGTCATTAACGGCGAAGTGTTCGGCAAGGTGAAGACCGAGTCGCTGCAAGGGATCGTGGCGAAATTCAGGAAAGGCTGACCCGTGCATGCGTCTGTCTGTGACATCATCGCCGATCTGGTGCAGAATGCGATTGAGGCGGACGCGACACGGATCGAGGTTGACGTTGCGACGAGCCCCGCAGAGATCAGGGTCTGTATTCAGGATAACGGTAAAGGTATGGACGCACGCGCGCTGGCGAAAGCCAAGGACCCTTTCTACAGCGAGCCCGGCAAACACGCCCGACGCCATGTGGGGTTGGGCATTCCCCTGCTCATGCAGACCGCTTCAGCGGTCACGGGCACGGTGGACATCCGGTCGACGCCGGGCCAGGGGACCCGCGTGGCCTTCACGCTCGACGCGCGTCATCTGGACACCCCGCCCTTCGGCGACCTGCCTGGAACGCTTTTGGGGCTGATGACCTTTCGTGGACCTTACGACCTGATCCTGACACGCGCCACGCCGACCGACCGATACACGGTCTCGCGCGGCGAGCTGATCGACACGCTC
>MWEJ01000301.1 GCA_002071025.1 Verrucomicrobia bacterium ADurb.Bin070
CCGGCTTGCGCTGCCGTATCGTGTGCGGGCCGGCGTGAGCGCGTTGACGGTGGCCACCACCGGCACCGGCATGCTGCTGACACGGCGCGGCGTGTCGCGCGGCGTCGCCGTGATGACCCCCCGTGCCGAAGGCGGCGCGGTCTCGGGAGTCGCTCAAGACGTGCGCCTGCGCCTGCCGCTGGTGCTCTTCATGTCGGTGCGTGTTGCGGCTGAAATGGCCGGCCAGTTGCTGGACGAAGGGTGGGACGCCGCGACGCCTGCGGCCGCGGCCTTCAATGCCGGCGCGGATGATGAGCAGGTGGTGCGCACGACCCTCGGCGGTTTGCGCGCGGGCGCGCTGGCGGCGCTGGACACCGATGCGCCGGGCCTGCTGGTCATCGGGGAGGCGGCCGCCTGCGGATTCCGCCGGGACACCGGCGCACTGCGCGGCTGCCGGGTTCTGGTGACATGCAGCGAGGCGCTGCTTGAAAAGGCGGCTGCGCGGATTATCGATTTCGGCGGCGTGCCGCTCTTGAGGCCGCTGATCCGACTCACGCCCTGCGCGGCAGCCGCTGCGGCTGTGGAGCGCTTGGCGGCCTATGATTGGCTGGTGCTGACCTCGCCTTCCGCCGTCCATTTCCTGATGGCGATGGCGCGCGACAGCCGTCTCGATTGGCGGCGCATGCCGCGGTTGATGGCGTGCGGCCCCGGCAGTGCCGCAGCATGTGAAAGCCACGGGTTCACGCCCGAACTGACGCCGCCGATGGCGTACAGCGCCGAGGGCTTGGCGGCCGTCCTGCGCGAGTGCGATTTTGCCGGACAGTCGGTCCTGCGCCTGCGCTCGGAGAAGGCCGGTCCGCTGCTCGCAGAGGTTTTGCGCGCACAGGGGGCTCAAGTTGACGATGTGCAGCTTTATGCCAACGAGCCGATCAGCTATCCGCATTTGCCGGTGTTCGACGCCGTCTTCTTCGCCAGCGCATCGGCCGTGGAGGCGTTTGCCGCGCAGGCCGGGGGCGCCGCGTTGGCGGGCAAAACGGTGGTGACGATCGGCAACCCCACAACCGCCGCGCTGGCGGCGCATGGCTGCGCGCCCGATGTGGTGGCCGCCGAGTCCACGGTCGACGGCGCGATCGAAGCCTTGGCGCGTGAGATGCTGAACCGTGGGATGGTGTGATCGAATCAGAGCTGAGAGGCTATCGCAAGTTTAAGCAGCAACACGCCGTGACCCGGAATCTCCGTCTCGAACGTGTCGGTGGCGACACCGAGATCTTTCTGCCTCCAGAGGTCTCGCAGGCGGCACGGACCTTTCAGTCCAAGTGACGCAAACGGCAGCGTGACGGTGCGGGTCAGGCAGCCGCGGTTGAAGAGGCCCGCGACGGTGCTGCCGTCCGACATGGTTTTCGCCCAGACTTCCTGCGCGTCGTCATGCTGCACGCGCACCGCTTGCCGTCCCAGCGGATCTTGGTTGACGTCCAGCACTTCGTCATTGGTCAACAGGTTCAGAGTGAAGGGGTCGAGCCGCGTCAGGTCACAGCCGAGGAGAAGCGGCGAGGCGAGCAGGCACCAGTATGAGACGTGGCTGTACTGCTCATTGGGCGTGAGGCGTGTCGGATGCGGTGCGCCCCAGCCGACCGTACCCACCACCAGCATATCGAGGTCATTCCACGCGCCGGGACCGGCAAACAGCTCAAAGCCTTCCTGCGCCTGCACGATGCCGGTCACGCTTTCCCAGGTGTCCACGATGTCGTGCGTGGTGCGCCAGCACTGCCCGTCGGCTTTCGCGCCCCAGGCGGGAACATGGCCCATGCCGTACTGGCAGAGGCTGAACAGCAGGTCGCGCGGCTGCGCACGCAACGCCTGGCCCATCACGCGATAGGGGCGCATCAGCTCGCTGAGCGACTCATTGCGAACGCGCTGCGCGTAGCTGCACCAATCGTATTTCAGATAATCAAAGCCCCATTCGGCATAGGTTTGCGCGTCTTGGGCTTCATGGCCCCAGCTCCCGACGCATCCGCCGCATGTGGTGGAGCCCGGCGACGAATAGATGCCGATTTTGAGGCCGAGCCGATGGACATCGCGGCAAAGCGCGGCCATGTCCGGGAAACGCGCGTTGGGCAGGATGCGCCCGGCGCTGTCGCGAGCCGGCCCCATCAGCGATGTGTCGGTGCGCTCGCCCGGACAGGTCTGCCAATAGTCGTCGATGTTGACATAGCTCCAGCCGTGCCGGACCAAGCCGCTTTCAACCATCGCCCGCGCGGCGGCACGAATGCTGGTGTCTGAAACCGTGTGCGCGAAACAATTCCATGAGTTCCAGCCCATCGGCGGCGTGAGCGCGATGCGTTCGCCGACCTCCAGTCTCCAGTCGCGCGCGGCGGTGCCATGGGCGTTGGCGGCGCGGAACGTCATGCGGTAACTGCCCGCGTTGGCGACCGCCCCCGTGATCAGGCCGCGCGCGCGGTCCAGAGAAAGTCCCTCCGGCAGGCCATCCACGGTCAGGGTGACGGGGCGCTCGCCGCTGACCGGGATCGTGAAAAGCACGGGGCTGCCCGGCCGTACGCCGAAAACGCGCGCGCCGTTGATACGCGGCGCGCGCGGCGGCGTCGGCGTCAGGATGCCCATTTGTTCCGTCGGCGGGCGCGGCAACGGCTTCAGGACCGCACCTTCGCGAACTGTGAAAAAAGCGTCGCACCAGTCGGCGTGATCATGCGCGCTGCCGTCGCCAGCATCCGAGACTTCCAGCACGACCACCCGGGCACCTGCCAGCTCCGCCGACAACCTGTGCGCAGGTTGCCGGGCATGCATCACGCCGGAATCGGCCACGAGCCGGCCGTCGGCGTAAATGCGGAAGACGGCAGAGCCCTTGCCGCGGACCAGCTCTTCATCATCCATGCCGACCTGCGTCTCGAAGCGCAGCGCCTCGCCGCCGGTGTCGATCGCGAACCAGCTTGGCGCATGCGTGCCGACGCCGCGCTCAAACGTCTTACGCGCGATCTTCAGGGGATTGCCGCCGACCGCCTGCCGCGCTTGGGGACGTTCCCATCCGCAGCTCATGGCGGCAAGATCCAGCTCGTCGAGGCCGATGCGGGTTTGCGCCCTTGCAGTCAAGCCGGGCGCGAGCACGAGGGTAAGAAGCATGATGCACGAAGTAATAAATCTCAACATAGCAGAGCGAGAATAATTGAAAGAAGGCGCAGGCGTCAAGAACGCCCGACGTTCAACGCGGGGTTGCAGAGTGCATCCGTTTCTCTGGCCGTTGAGGTTTCGGGTTTCTGGTTTCGGGTTTTGGTCACGCCTCCTTTGCTCCTGCTTCTGTCTCTCAACCGATAGGGTCTTGCAGCCGGTCTCGCCGAGACCGCCGCAGAGGTGGTCCGCGATCATGCGCCCCCAGTCTTGCGCAATGCTTTCGTCAGAAACGCGAGGACCTCGCATCCCCCGTCACGGGCGCATCCGTTCCACGTGCTTGGGGAAAGGGGCAGATTTCGCATTCCTCGCCACCCTGCAACTCCGAAGGTTGGTCCTTTCGACATTCGGATTTCGGTTATCTTCGGAGGCTCTTGCAAAACCCCCCGGACGCTGCGCCTGACGGCTTGCGTCCGGGGCGTTTTGTAAGTTGAAGAGCCGCGCCGCCCACTGCGGGCAAGCATGACGCCCTCGCCTGCGCCCCGTCGTTTTCCGCACGGCACAATACCGCGGCCAACCGAACAAGAAGCGTGTCGCGCATCCCGATGAGTTTGTCTCACCACACGTGCGCGCATTTTTTTTAAATAGTCGTAGACTGTTGCTGCGCAATATGTTATAAAGTCTATGTCGCCCGAAAGAACGGGTCTGGACACGCAGAAGGAGACGAAAGCGCATGCGGCACACGCAACCCCAAACCCCGCCGGGCCAACTGTGGGACAGCATCCAGTCATGGCTCTTCCCCCTGCTGGAGGACGAAATCGGAGCGCTCGACGACAAGCACCGGCAGTTCGTGGCCGTCTGCGAGTTGTGCGTCCCGCAGGACCACATGGCCGCGTACCGTTGGTGCGGCAACGGCTGCCCGCCGAGCGACCGCCTGGCGCTGTGCAAGGCGTTCATCGCCAAGGCCGTCTGGGACTTCCCCTCCACCCGCGACCTGATCGACGCCGTCCGCCACCGCCCGGCGCTGCGCCGCCTGTGCGGCTGGGAGTCGCTCGGGGAGGTTCCCTCGGAGGCGACCTTCTCGCGCGCCTTCGACGCCTTCGCCCGCGACGGGCTGCCGCAGCGCATCCACGAGGCCGCCGTCGTGACGCATTGCGGCGGCAAGCTCGCCGGCCACGTCAGCCGCGACGCCACCGCCGTCCACGCCCGCGAAAAAGCCGCTCCCGCCGCGGAAAAGGAAGCGCGGACGCCGGGAAAACGCGGAAGGCCGTCCAAAGGCCAGCCGCCGGCCCCGCCGCCGGAGCCGACCCGGCTGCGGCGGCAGCTCGGGTGCGGGCTGGCCGAGAACCTCGCCGAACTGCCCGCGCGCTGCGACTGGGGCTGCAAGAAGAACAGCAAGGGCAAGACGGAGAGCTGGAGGGGCTACAAGCTGCACATCGACA
>MWEJ01000302.1 GCA_002071025.1 Verrucomicrobia bacterium ADurb.Bin070
CTGTCAGCATCCGGCAGACCGTGAAACAACCTGTAAAGGGACACTAGACATGGCGAAGGAACTGGCGTTCGTCATCATTAATCCGTATCCGATCCGCAAATCGCGTACCGGCGGCATTATCGCGCGCTACCTGGTGCGCACCGACCTGAAATTGGTCGGCGCGCGCATCATCGGGGCCTCGGCCGAACTGGCCGAGCAATTCGCGACCTATCTGGAAACCTACGATCCCAGCGATCCGGAAAAGTGCGCGCTCTTTTCGGCCTATGTGCGGCGCGTCTACACGCCGGACGCCGCGACCGGACGCCCGCACCGCTCGATGCTGCTGCTCTTCGAGGGCGAGGACGCCATCCGCAAGATCTTCGAGGTCACCGGCTCCATCCGCCAGCAGTGGTGCAGCGGCCAGAGCGTGCGCGACACCTACGGCGACCTGGTGCGCAATCCGGCAACCGGCCGGATCGAGTATTTTGAACCGGCGGTGCTGGTCGGCGCGTCCCGTCAGGTCGTCGGCGACATCCTCCGCATGTGGCTGCTGCATCTGTCGTCGCAAGCCGGCATCGTGCGCGGCGCGCTGGACGTGCCGGGCGGCGTCGACGCGCAGGAGACGCTGGTGATGCTCAAGCCGGACAACTGGCACCAGCCGTCGCTGCGCGCCGGCAACATCATGGACCTGCTCTCGAACTCCGGGCTGCGCATCGTGGGCGTGAAGAAATTCTCCATGTCGGTGGCGCAGGCCGAGGAGTTCTACGGGCCGGTGCGCGAGGGCCTCAAGAAAGTCTTCAAGAAATTCGCGGCGGACCGCGCCGCGCAGGCGCTGTCGCGCGAGTTCGGATTCCCGGTGGACGCCGCGCCGCTCGACGGCCTGTGCGACACGTTGGCGCCGCTCTTCGCCGACCGCGAGTTCGAAAACATCGTGGAGTTCATGACCGGACGCCGCCCGTCGAACTGCCTGCCCGAGGAGCGCACCCTGCCCGGCACCGAGGAGTGCCTCGCGATCGTGTACGAAGGCCTTGAGGCGGTGACCAAGATCCGCGAGATTCTGGGCGCCACCGATCCGACCAAGGCGCGCCCCGGTTCCATCCGCCGCGAGTTCGGCACCAACATCATGGTCAACGCCGCGCACGCCTCCGACTCGGTGGAAAACGCGCGGCGCGAAATGCGCATCCTCGACGTGGCGAATGATCCGCACTTCGAGGCGCTGATCAAAAAATACTATCTGGACTGACGCATCACGGGCGCGTGGTGAAATTGGCATACACGCAGGATTTAGGTTCCTGTGCCGCAAGGCGTGAGGGTTCGACCCCCTCCGCGCCCACCATCCGATGCGTGAACGATCACCCCTCCCAGTCCGCGCACACGAGTTTGGCCTGGGCCAGTACAGTCTTGTCCGCCTCTTCCTGCAGGTCCGGCGGGTAGCCGTATTTCATGGGGTTTGCTTTTTTGTGTCGCCGGAATAGAGTTCATCGTCGACGCAGCCGCAGCCCTCGATGTCGGGCGTGCGGAAGTAGGTGAGCGTGTTGTCCGGCCCCGCGTATTCGGAGAGGAGCACCGTGGGGCCGTCCGCGGAGGGGCCGTCAGACCAGTCCTCCGTCGAGAAGCGCGCCTCGATCATCGTCCCGTTCGGACGCGTCGAGCTTTCGCCGTCCGGATGGAACCGCATGAGCCTCGGGTCGAGCGTGAGCACGGTCTGCACGTCGTGCGGGTGGCCCGCGAACACGCCCTTGTCGTGGCCGTTCATTCCGGGGCGCTGCGCGGCGGACCGCGTGTCGAGCGCGTAGACGAGCGGGCCGCGCATCATGCAGAAGCGCCCGCTCTGGCGCCCGCGTCCGCGCACGGCCCTGAGCGCCATCGGGAAGTCGAGCGCCACCGTGTCGCCCTTCTGCCACACGCGCGGCAGCTTGAGGACGCTCCCCGGCGCGAACGGGTAGGTGACGCGCACGCCGTTGATCTTCGCGACGGGCGCCTGGCACCAGCGCGGCACGCGCACGTCGAAACTGAACGCCGCCGGCCGCTCGGGCTCGACCGTGAAGAGGATCTTGCCGTCCGACGGATACGCCGTCTCTTCGCGGACGGCCACCTTCACGTCCCCGAGGTCGAGGGCCGCCGTGCAGGGCGTGAAGAGGTTCGCATAGACGGCGTTGCGCTTCACGTAGAAGACGTTGCGGGGGATGCGCGCGACGCCGCGGCGGTAGTTGTTCGGGCAGCAGTAGTCGTCGCGCCCGAAGTACGTCCGCTCGCCGTTGAGCGGCGTGTAGTAACGCAGCCGGCGCCCGTCGCGCGACTGCGCGGCGAAAAGTGCGTTGTAGATCGTCCGCTCCATCAGGTCGCCCGTGCGCGCGAGGTCCGCCGCGCCGAGGCGGATCAGGCGGTCGAACACGAGCAGCTCGTAGACGGTGAAGCACGTCTCGCCCACGCAGCCCTCGCCGTCCTGGTCGTTGGTCCAGCACTCCGCGATGCCGCCCGTGCCGGTCACCAGCGTGCCGTCGCCGTGCAGCATGAAGTCAAGCGCGCGGAACGTCGGGCCGAGGAGCTTCGGGTCGGGTTCAAGCCCGTGCATCTCCAACTGCGCGAGCGCCGTGCCGAGATAGCCGTAGGCCTGGCCGTAGAACATCTTGCCGCGGCCGATCACGATCGGCAGCTCCCACTCCTTCAGCGAGCGCTCGTTCAGCAGGAAGTCGCGGTATCGCGCGTCCTTCGTGGCGGCGTAGAGCTGCGCGATGCCGAAGCCGAGTCCGAGCGTCCACTCGCGGTCGGTGATGGAATCAAACTCCCAGTTCGCGGGCATGTCCTTCCAGTGCGCGAGCACGTAGTCCGCGCCCCGTTTCGCCGCCTCGAGGGCGATCTTGTCGCCGTACTCCTCGTATTCGGACATCAGGCCCTGGAGCAGAAAGCCCGTGTCATGCAGGTCCCAGAGGGCCTTCATGCGGCTCTCGGGGCGCAGGTAACCGAGATACCCGTCCGGGCTCTGCGTCTCGAGGATCGCGCGGATGACGGCTTCCTTGCGCGCCACCACGTCCGCCTTGCCGGAGTAGCGCGCGAGATGCACGGCCGCGTCCGCGAGCTTGCCGAGCCCCACGAACCCGCCCTCCGCCGTCTTCTCGCGAAACGGTTTGAAGAAGGTCTCCTCCAGGTCGAGCTGCATGAAGTTGTTGGTGGTCGTCAGATCGACGCGCCAGCCCAGCACGCCGCCGAGGCGGATGCGGTCCGCCGGCACGGCGTTCCATGCGTCGCCCGCGCCCGCCGCCGTCGCCAACGCCGCGCAACAGACGAGAATCGTATACGTTTTCATTTCCACGCTTCGCTTTCAGCGTCCGCCATTTGCGCCTGCCGCACCCGCACAGTCTCCGATTGAGATAAAATATCATCAGAACGGAGGATTGGCGAGGGAGAAGGGAGAAGGGAGGAAGGAGGAGGGAGAAAGGAAAAAGGAGGAGGGAGGAAGGAGGAAGGAGGAGTTAGGATTTAGGAATTAGGATTTAGGAGTTGGGGGGTGGTGGGGGCGCGGACGGCCCCGTCCGCAGGAAAGGCGGTCAGTACGGCGCGCCGGGCCCCCCGGCGAGACGCCAACCGCGCGTCTGCTTGGCCTCAGGTTTCACATCGCGGACGGGGCCGTCCGCGCCCCCGACTCTTCGTTCAAAGCACGCGCTCAACGCTGACGTTGGGAGTAGACATCGAAATCGGGATCGGGATCGCTATCGGGATCGAACATCTTTCGACCCCATCGCGAGAGGAGCCGCGCGGGACGGCTCAAAATGGACGATCCCGATCCCGATAGCGATTTGGATGAGAGCAAGCTCCGGCCAGTCGCGGGACCG
This sequence comes from Verrucomicrobia bacterium ADurb.Bin070, assembly GCA_002071025.1. GTDB lineage: Bacteria > Verrucomicrobiota > Kiritimatiellia > RFP12 > UBA1067 > DUPH01. The sequence continues at coordinate 3,813 of MWEJ01000302.1, forward strand.
TACGCGGTCACGGGAAGGCGATGAGGCCGTCGTGTACGTGAACGGGTACGGGGACGAGGGGCCACAAAAACCATGCCGCAGTGCCGACTGCATGGCACTCACTGGGTGCATGTCACACCCGCAGTTCTGACGTTATGAGCCAAATTTAAGATGCGTCGGCCCTGTTGCGGTTGTAATCGGTTAGTGACAGGGGGTATGCGAGTCGGGCGCGTGTTTGATGCGAAGCACAGTCGGGAGCGTGGGCGTCCCCGCCCGCTCTGTGAAAGGCCGCCCGCGATTCCGATGCGCGGTTTGGGTTCTCAAGGTAAGTGTGCGCATCAGCCTTTTGCAAGACACGTTGTTGCGGGCGAGGACGCCCGCGCTCCCGTCTCGCCATCCCCCCTTTCACCAGAAACGCACGATCTTCGCACACCCCTGTCTCTAACCGATTACGTTGCGGTTGGCGAAACGCCTTGCTTGACAAAGAGTCCGCATGCTAGAGTTGCGAGGTAATGGTTTCGATAGCAACCCGAAAGGAGCAGGGCATGACGTTTGTCGGAAACCTTCGGTGGTTCATCTTTGGGGGAGGATGCAGGGCCGGCCTCGCCGGGTTGCTTCTGCGGACGGAGATGCGATGAAGATATTTGCGGCAGGCCTCATCCTCGGGCTGGTTGTGGGAATCGGCCTCGGCGGGGTGGGAAGCGTGCGCTGGGCACGTGCGAAGGCCCGCAGGCCGGA
>MWEJ01000303.1 GCA_002071025.1 Verrucomicrobia bacterium ADurb.Bin070
TTCAGCACCTCGAAGCGGCGCATCGCCACCTCATTGCTCGGGGCCGCCTGATCCTTGGCCACCTCCTCTTCAAAGCCCATATCGGTCAGTGCCTGGCTGGCCTGCGGGATCTGCTCGCGATAGCGGAGCGCGATCTTGACCAGCGCGGAAAGCTGTTTGTCGGAAACTGCTTTCTCGCCGGCTTCAAGCTGCTCCTTGACCGACGCCACGAAACGCTCGTCGCTGTAGGTGCGTTTACCGCGCTGCACGGCGGGCCCCCAGGCCGCGACGTGTTCCAGCAGCCCCAGCACCGCCGTCACCTTGCCGGTATCGGCGGGTGGCTCTTTGGCCTGCTCCATCCACTGCTTGAACTGCCCGAAGAAATCGCCCATCATCACAGTCCACTCGACACCGCCCTCCTCGATCCGGTCGAGGCTTTCCTCCATGCGCGCCGTGAACCCGACATCGAAGAGATGCTCCAGTTTACCGACCAGCAGATCGCTGACTTCCAGCCCGAGCGGGGTCGGCACGAGCTGGCGCTTCTCGCGCACCGTATAGTCGCGCGAATTCAACGTCTCGATGATCGAAGCGTAGGTGGAGGGACGCCCCACGCCATTCGCCTCCAACGCACGGATCAGCGAGGCTTCGCTGTAGCGGGCCGGCGGCTTGGTCTCCTTGCGCTCGCACAGCCAGTCGAGCGCCACCAGGCGATCGCCTTCGGCCAGCGGCGGTAGACGGTCGACCTCATCGCTCTCCTCTTCCGCGTCATCTTCCTCCGGCTTCTTTTTGCGGATATCCAGCGCCATGACTTTGAGAAACCCGTCGAAAAGGACCTCGGAGGAGGTCGCCGTAAAGAGGTAGCGATGCGCAAGCTCCGATTTGACAGGTTCAATCTCAACCGTCTTCTGAGCGATGCGCGCCGCAGCCATCTGGCTGGCGACAAACCGTTTCCAGATCAATTCATAAAGGCGCAACGACGGCGCGTCCAAAATGCCTCTGAGACTTTCCGGCGTGCGGGACACCTCGGTCGGGCGGATCGCCTCATGGGCCTCCTGCGCGCTCGCACGGCTCTTGTAGAAGTTTGGTGTCTCCGGATAATAGGCTCCGCCATACGCCTCGTCGATGAAGGCGCGCGCGGCGGCCTGCGCATCCCGCGCGATATTGACCGAGTCGGTACGCATGTAGGTGATCAAGCCCACCGGCGTGCCGCCTCCCAGCTCCACGCCCTCGTAGAGTTTTTGCGCGAGGCTCATGGTCCTGTTGGGCGAGAAGCCGCACACGCTCGACGCCGCCTGCTGCAGCGTCGAGGTGATGAAAGGCGGCAGCGGACGCCGCGTGCTTTCGCGCTGGCGCACCGCGCTGACGCTCAGGGCGCAGCCTTCGAGGTCATCCAACAGCGCCTGGGCGGTCTGCTCGCTGCCGACCGACGGCTTCTCGCCGTCCACGCGGGCGAGCCGCACCGTGAACGGATCGAGCGGCGCCTCTTCGCGCCGCACCGTTGCGCCCATCACCCAGTACGCCTCGACCTGAAACGCCTGGATCTGGCGCTCGCGCTCCGCAACCAGACGCAACGCGACCGACTGCACGCGCCCGGCGCTCAGCCCCTTCTTGAGGCGGCGCCAGAGCATCGGGCTCACCATATAGCCCACGATGCGGTCCAGCACGCGGCGCGCCTGCTGCGCATCGACGCGCTGCATGTCAATGGCACCCGGATGCTCGATCGCCGCCCGCACGGCGCGCGGCGTGATCTCGTTATACTGAATGCGGTGTACCGGCTTGTCCTTCGCGCTGTCCGCCAGCGTCTCCTGCAAATGCCACGCGATCGCCTCACCCTCGCGGTCCGGATCGGGCGCGAGGTAGATCTCGTCACAGCTCTTTGCCGCCTTCTTCAGCTCGGCGACCACCTTGGCCTTGCCTTTCGACAGCACATACTTCGGCGCAAAGCCATGCTCGACATCCACGCCCAGCGTGCGCTCCGGCAGGTCACGAATGTGACCGACCGAAGACTTCACCACAAAACCAGAGCCCAGAATCTTTCCGATTGTCTTCGCCTTGGCAGGCGACTCCACGATAACCAGCTTCTTTCCCATGTTCACTTCCTTACCTAAAACCAAAGGGCCCACTCATGCCGAGCGGCGCGCCACCCGTCCGCCCGGCAAGACCCGGACCTGTCGCTTGATCTGCAGCCCGACCAGCAGGGCATTCACTCGGCCGGCATCCAACCCGCTCGAGCGCACCACCTCGTCCACCGGCACCCCGTCGACGTCGAGTTGCGCCAGCACGGCACGCTCTTCGGGCGTCAACACCGATTCGGGCGGGCGCGCAACCGGCACCGTCCGCCCCGGTTCCGCATGCGGCGCCTCGGACGTGCGCCGCATGCCGGCTATCAAATCCTGCAGCTCCTCAATCACCTCATCCGCGTGGGTCACCAGCCGCGCGCCCTCGCGCAGCAGCTTGTGGCAGCCTTGCGAAGCCGGTGAGTCGATCCGCCCCGGCACCGCCATCACGTTGCGGTTCTGGTCCAGCGCCTGGCCCACGGTGATCATCGTGCCACTGTTGAGCGGCGCCTCCACGACCAGCACGCCCTTGCACAGCCCGCTGACAATCCGGTTGCGCATCGGAAAGGTCTGGCGGTCCGGCTGTCTGCCGAACGGATACTCCGACACCACCGCGCCGCCGCATTCGATCATCGCGCGCGCCAGTCCCGCGTTCTCCTTCGGAAACAGGCAGTCGAGCGCCCCGCCCAGCACCGCCACGGTCACGCCCTTGGCCTGCACCGCACCGGTGTGCGCCTCGGTGTCGATGCCCAGCGCCAGTCCGCTTGCCACCGTGTAGCCCGCGCCGGCGAGCTGAAAGCCGAACCGGCGCGCGCACTCCCGTCCGTAAACCGTCGGCCGGCGCGTGCCGATGATCGCCACCGCCGGCCGGTCCAGCGCCTCGACCGCCCCGGCGACATACAGCACCAACGGCGGGTCAGCGATCTGTTTGAGCAGGGCCGGATAGCCGGGGTCAACCCAAGTGATCAGCCTCACGCCCTTCTTGGCCGCGCGCGCCAGCTCGTCGTCGGCGCGCATCTGCCGCAGATCGGACCAGAATTGATGCGCCTTGTCCGGGCCGATACCCGCCACGGCCAGCAAATCGCTTTCAGAGGCCTCAAAGACCGCTGCCAGCGACCCGAACCGCGCTGCCATCCGTTTGGCCGTGATGGCACCCAGACCGGCCACCCGGTTCATGGCGATTAAGGCATCCCGCTCAGTCACGTTATCCTCGTTGTTCGGCAGAAACCGTCCAGCGGTCCCGCAAATGGAGTAGGGTAATTAGCATATTCACGCGCATCTGACAAGCCGCACGCGGCAGGAAACCCGAGCGAAACAGGCCGTGCGTGCCCATTTTTTGTAACGGGGCCGCCCGTTTATGTGTAATATGGGGATATGAAACTTTTCCTGTACTTACCCTTCGCCGTCCTGCTGGGCATCCTGATCGGAGGCTGGGCCCCCAAGGAAGAGCTGCGGACCCTCCGGCGCGAGCTGGACGACCTGCGCAAGGGTGCTGCCAGCCGCGAGAAAGACACGCGTTTCGACGCGATCACCCGCATGGTCCAGATTCCTGAGAGGGCCGCCAAATCGGCCCAATCCAAAGCGTCTGCCGCAGCGCGCGCAACATCAGGAACCGCATCAACGACCTCGCAGGTCGCGCAGGCCTCCGCCGACCGTCCTGCCTCACCTGCCGCCCCGGACAGCCCGGCCGCCGAAAAAAGCGAAACGTCCCGGGAGTTTTCGCCGGAAGATCTCAAGGCGCGCATCGAAGAGGCCAAGGAGCTGTGGGCAACCCGTGTGCAGATTGCGCGGTCGCAGTGGCTCAACCGGCTTAAACTCAACGCCGAGGGCGCAGAACTCTTCGACGCCTCGATCAACGCGATGAACGGGGAGCTGCAAGCCTCGATGCAGGGGCTTGCCGACGCCTTGGCCTTGGGCGAGGAGATGACCCCGGAGCTGGGCACCCGGTTTTTCAATGAAATGACCGCTTCGCTCGTGCGCACGTATGACGACCTCAACGTGATCGTGCCGGACGAACAGCGCGGCGAGGCGGCCAAGCTTGAACTCACGGACTTCATCGACCCGGCCGTGGCCGAACCCCTGATTGCGGTCCAGGACAAACTCGAGAACATGCCCGGCCCTGCCGGCCGCCGTTTCCCAAGGGGGTCACGTTGAACGCGCTGCGCCAGACCTGGCGCGTCGCGTGTTACGAGTGGTTCGACGCCCTGCGCAGCCGGCGCGCACTGGTCGTGTTGCTGCTCTACCTGGCTGCGGCCGTCTGCAACATGTACTGGTCGATCAACCTGCTGCACAAGCTGGAAACCGAACTCGCCTCCGCCCTGCAGCTCCCGGCGTCCGAACAGGCCGGCGTGGTCTCCACCGCCCTCTGGAAGTCCAAACCGTTTCAGCGCATGATGACGAAGATGACGCAAAACGATCTCGTCCTGCGCGACATCACCGGCAAACACCCCGTCGAACTGATCTATGCCTGGTTCGCATTCTTCTACAC
>MWEJ01000304.1 GCA_002071025.1 Verrucomicrobia bacterium ADurb.Bin070
CGCGTCGCAGCCGGGCTTCTATCTGCTCGAAACCATGGCCAGCGACGTGCCGTGGCGGCGCGAGGTGTGCGACGAAGCGGTCACGCTGCATGACGGCGAGATGCATATTCCGATGGACCGTCCGGGAATCGGCGTGGACATCGACGAGGCCGCCATCGCGAAGCATCCTTATCAGCCGATCGGGCTGCGCCACTACAAGGGCACGCTGACCGAGATCCGGCCCGCTGATGCGAAGGCGTTCTTCTCCGCCTAAAAGCGGCACCGCGGTTGCGGGTCACTCGTCAACGGTCTCGTCGCGCTGGTAGATCGGCAGTTGGCGGTAGGGAACGGTGAAGGCCAGCACCACCATCGCGGTCTGGTAAAAATGGTCTTGCTCGCCGCGGTCCCAATGCCCGTCTGTCTTTTGCTCGGGGATCCATGTGTCGTACATCCAGCGGGCGAAGGTTTGCCATTCGCGTCCGCCGAGCTGGAACAGCCCCTGTGCCGCGTAGTACATGCCGTAGAAGCAGTACTGCTGTTTGGGCAGCTCGGTGTATTTCTCCGTCAGGTAACGGGCAGCACGTCCCACGGCGGGGTGGCCGTGCTCGCCGCAGAGCGAGAGGCAGAGAATGCCGGCGCCGGTGAGCGTGACCGCGTGCGACTGCTGGTCGGTGTACCCGAAACAGCCCTGCTTCTCGTCGTGGCGCCGCAGCACATAGTCCACCGCGTTTTTGATCGCTTCCGGCGGGATGGCCGCGCCGTTGAGGCGGGCGGACCGCAACGCCATCAGTGCCCAGCCGCTGCACGAGAAATCACTGTCGCGCGAATCTGGCTGGTAGCGCCAGCCGCCCTGGTGGTTCTTTTCTTTGTCGATCTTCTGCGCGTCGAGGATGATCTTCAGGGCGCGCGGCAACGCTTGGCCGATCGTGGCCTGCAACTCGGGGCGCACCATGCCGGAGACCTCTGAAAGAAACAACGTGGCGATGCAGTGGGAGTACATTTTGCCGTCGTTGCCGCCCAGATATCCGTCTGCGCGCTGGATCTCGGCGAGTCGCCTGACGATGCGCTCGACCACCGGCCCGTAAGGTTCCGTCCCCGGCACGTGGCCGCGCGCCAGAAAAGCCATGCCACACAGCGCCCAGATGCCGGACGTGTTTTGCGCCTGTCCGGTGCCGAAGGTGCCGTCCGGACGCTGCCCGCGCGCGATCCAGTCGAGTCCACGGCCGACCGCGTCGTCAATCTCTTGCTCAGACTGCGCGTTCGGAGCGTCCGCTCCGCACAGCGCGAATGCCACCCCCAGCCCCAAACTTGCCGCCACGCGATGCACGCTGCTTGTCATTCCCTCACCCCCGGTCCCTATTCACCCACCCATGCATCCAGTGTACCGCGATCCGTTCGCCGCTTCAACCCCTCCGTTTTCGCGCAGCAAGTGCGGGGTGGCGAAGGCCTCTCGGATCATGCTATACTTGGCGCATCCAACCCAGAGGAGCCCATGAAAACACAGATCAAAACGCTGCTGGCTCGCGAAATCCTCGATTCGAGAGGCAATCCCACCGTGGAGGCTGAGGTCCATCTGGACGGCGGCGTGTCCGCGCGCGCGTCGGTGCCGTCCGGCGCGTCGACCGGGGAGAACGAAGCCCTTGAACTGCGTGATGGCGATCCGGCTCGGTATGGCGGCAAAGGGGTGATGGCCGCCGTCGCCAACATTGAGGGCGAGATTGCGCAGGCGGTGGTCGGCATGGACGCTTCAGGCCAGGCCGTGCTCGACCGCCGGCTGATTGAGTTGGACGGGACACCGACCAAGGCGCGGCTTGGCGCGAACGCCCTGCTGGCGGTTTCGCTGGCCAGTGCGCGGGCTGCGGCCAAAGCCGCGGGCCAGCCGGTTTTCCGGCACCTCGGCGGCGAGTCGGCCTGCGTGCTGCCGGTCCCCATGATGAACATTGTCAATGGCGGCTCGCATTCCGACGCCCCCGTCGCCTTTCAGGAATTTATGATCCGTCCACACGGTGCGCCGAGTTTCCGCGAGGCGCTGCGCGCCGGCGCCGAAGTCTTCCACGCGCTGCGCGGGCTGCTGAAAAAGCGCGGCCTTTCCACCGCCGTCGGCGACGAGGGCGGTTTCGCTCCTGCCTTTGCCAGTGCGGAAGACGTACTCGATACGATTCTGACGGCGATCGAAACGGCGGGCTATCGCGCGGGACGCGCCGCCACAGGCGGACAGATCTCGCTGGCGCTGGATTGCGCCGCTTCGGAGTTTTATCGAGACGGCGTTTATAATTACGGCCTCTTCGAGACGCGGGCGCGCGGAGCCTCGCAGGAGGCCGCGCGCCGCGACAGTGCCGAGCAGATCGACTATCTGGCCGGACTGGTCGACCGCTACCCGATCGACTCGATCGAGGACGGCATGTCGGAACGCGACTGGGCCGGCTGGACCAGCCTGACCCGACGGTTGGGCGGGGGCTGCCAGCTTGTGGGGGATGACCTTTTCGTGACCAACGTGCGCTTTGTGCAGCGCGGGATCGATGAAAAGGCGGCCAACGCGGTCCTGATCAAGCTCAATCAGATCGGCACGCTGACCGAGACGCTGGACACGATGCGGCTTGCCGCACGCGCCGGCTTTTCCTCGATTGTCTCGCACCGTTCGGGAGAGACCGAAGACACCTTTATCGCAGACCTCGCGGTGGCCACGGGATGCGGCCAGATCAAGACCGGCTCGCTCTCGCGCTCTGAACGCGTGGCGAAGTACAATCGGCTGCTGCGTATCGAAGAGTCGCTGGGTATGGCCGCGCGCTATGGCGGGTGAAAGCGTGAAAGAAAGGCGTGACAGTTTGGATGTGCCGGCCGCTGAGCCGGTGCCAACGTTGCACGTGCCGCTTGAGCCGGCGCGGCGGCGTCAACTTGCCGACGCCGCCGAGACCTACGCGGTCCGCGAACGGCTGGAGCCGCCGCTGACGGCCGACGAACTGGCCGCTCACGCCCGCTGCGTCGGAGCGGTGCTCGCCGCGCGTGACGATGAACTCCCCTTCGTGGCGGTGCTTCTCAACAACATGCTGTGGAGCGAGGTTATCGCCGGCGTTCCCTTTGAACGGCGCCTGCTGCTGTTGCCGCAGTGCCTCGCACGCCCGGAGGTCTGCCGCGCCGACCGTGACGGACTCGGCTTGCTCTGCGTGCAGTGCGGCGCGTGCGCGATCGGCACACTGCAGGCAGAGGCCGACCGCTTGGGGTATGTGACGCTGGTTGCGGAAGGCACAACCGTGGTCAGCAAGCTGCTGATGAGCGGCAAGGTCGATGCCGTGATCGGGGTGGGCTGCATGGAGTCCCTGCGTCGCATCTTTCCGGTCATGAATACGCACGCGATCCCCGGACAGGGAATCCCGCTGCTGGCCGATGGGTGCGTGCGGACGACAGTGGACGTGGTTTGGGCGCTGGAACTGATCCGCAGCCGCAAGGCTGAGGCTAAGGACGGCGTGACCGATCTGGATGCGGTTGCCGCCGTCATCCGGCAGTGGTTTGAGCCTGAGGCGCTGGCCGCACTGATGGGTGGCCCCGCGACCGAGGCACAGCGCGTGGGCCAGGCGTGGATGGTGACCGGCGGCAAACGCTGGCGTCCGCTGCTGACGGCGGCGGTCTTCGAGGCGGCCGGCGGCGAGGTCGGCCGGATCAGGCCGGCGGCGGTTGCGGTCGAGTGTTTTCACAAGGCGTCGCTGATCCATGACGACATCGAGGATGGCGACGTCGAGCGCTATGGCGAGCCGACCGTTCACGCGCAGGTCGGCGTGCCCGCCGCGATCAATGCGGGCGATTATTTGATCGGCGAGGGCTATCGCCTGCTGGCCTCGGCCGCGTTTGACGGGTCGGTGCGTGCGGAGATGCTGCTGGCCGCCGCCAACGGTCACCGGGAACTGTGCCTGGGGCAGGGCGAGGAGTTGGCTTTTTGCCGTCGGCCAGTGCCGGTCGCCGAATCGGAGGTGCTGCGCATTTATGCGCAAAAGACCTCGGCGGCATTCGAGGTCGCCGTGCAGGTCGGCGCGGCAGCGGCCGGTGTCGATGCGGAGACGCGCGCGCAGCTTTCAGCTTTCAGCCAAGCCGTGGGAACCGCCTACCAGATCCAGGATGACATCGAGGATTTCCGCTCGGTGCGCGGACGGGCGGCTGACCTGTTGGCCATGCGGCCGACACTCTTTCTGGCGGCGGCCTGCACCTGCGAGCATCCTGCCGTGCGCCGGGCGCTGAATGCGGTGTGGGAGGGCGATGCCGCAGGCCGTGAACGCCTGATCGACGCGATTGCTGAGGCGGGCCTGCATACGCGTGTCGAGCTGCTCTACGCCCACTATAAGCACGAGACCGAGCGCGTGCTCTCCGGTATTCCGCACAGCGGGCTGAAGCGGTTGCTGCGTCGGATCATGGCACGCATGCTGAGCTAGGAGAACCGGAAAAACGTGAGTCGTGCGTCGAGTGCCGGATTAACGGAGGACGTTCAGTGCGCCGGATGATGCCATATCTTGTGACC
>MWEJ01000305.1 GCA_002071025.1 Verrucomicrobia bacterium ADurb.Bin070
TTGCGGGCATTCTCGACGTGCAGCGCCGACGGGCCGGCCATCACAAGGCGGTTGGTGATCAGCGCCGCGCTGTCGTTCGACTCCGGCTCAAACCGCAGGCCGCCTTCGATGCCGAGGCCCGGGACGGCGGGCAGGTCGCCGCCGCGCCCGCGGCTGTTGAGCGTGAGGTCGCCGCCGAAATTGTAGACGCGCGGCTCGCCGGCGGTGCTGGCCGAAGCGAGGCGAAGCTGCCCACCGGGATTGACCGTCACCGCGCTCTGCATGGGAGATGCGGGGGCGGTAAGCTGGAGCACACCTTGGTTGATGACAGTGGGGCCGGTGAAGGTTTTGCCGTCGCCGGTGAGGGCGACACGGCCGATGCCCTCTTTCGTCAATCCGCCGGGGCCGCTCCACGCCTCTTTCAGACGCAGCGCGCCGTAAAGGGCATTGCCGGTCGGTGCCGTGACCGTGACCGTCAGGTTGGTGCCGAGCAGCACGCCGGCGGTGATCTCCAGTTCGCCGTAGCCGTCGCCGTTGCCGGTCACGGTGAGGTGGGCGGCGGCGTTGGTGGTCGTGAAGGTCAGCACGTTGGTGGTGCCGCTGTCGCTGATCTTGTTGCGGTATGGCGAGCTGCCCAGCTCGAGGGTCAGGCCGCCGACGGTGACCGGCGCCCGCAGGTTGGCCTCGCGGTTGGCGGTTGTGGGAGGCGGGATCAGGGCTTCAGCTCCGACGCCGTCGGGATAAGGCTGCGGGAAGGTGCTCCAGTTATCGGCGACGGTCCAGTCGGCGTTGCCCGGCGGCACAAAAAACGGCACGCGCAGCGGCACGGTGAAGACCGCCTCCTGCAGCGGACTCCACTCGCCGCCCGCGCTGAGCACGCGCGCTTTGAGCGTGGCGGTGGCCGGGAACTGCACGGGTCCGGTGTAGGGCGTGCCGGCCGCGGCACCGCCCAGGGCGCGCGGATCGACGCCGTTGGCGGTCCAGTACACGGTGCCGCCGCCGTTGGGGTTCGAGATCGCGACCCAGTCGTTGGTGGAGACCTCGCCGCCGTGCCGGCTGAATTCCGGCGCGAGGGTGGCGGGCCAGAGCCCGTGCCGCACAAGCTGGGCGAAAAAGGTGTTGCGGCGCGTGTCGGGGACGATCCAGGCGTTGTAGAACGTCTCGTTCATGGAGGCTTTGATGGCCTCGCGCATGATCGGGTTGATCAGGTCGCGCAGCGCCGTGTAAGTCGCCTGCATGCTCTCGCGCGTGAGACAGCCGCCGTGGAACAGGTGCTTCTGTGCCCGGTCGGCGAAGCGCAGGCGGAACTCGGGCGAGGAGCGCAGCCGCGTGTAGAATGTGCGGACGTCTTTCGGCGCGGTGGCGGCGGTGGCGGCGGCATCGCCGATGTCGATGCGCACGGTTCCCGTATCATTGCCGACGCCGTCGCCGTCGCGGTCGCCGATGAAGCTGTCGTAGGTGGCGGGGTTGCGGCTGTCGGCGCCGAAACACCCCTCGGCGTCCCACATGTAGAAGCGCCAGCGGCCCTGCGGGGCGCGCTCGCGCGCGGCCACCCAGTTATTGTTGGGCCAGTCCCACATGGCCGCGTAGGCGTTGCACAGCACGTAGTCGGCAATATTGTCGACGTCGACATACTCCTGGGCCGTGGCGTAGGTGGCGGGCACCGTCAAATCGTTGGTGCGCAGGAAAGTGATGGTGTTGTTCCAGTGGACCGAGTCGCCGCTGGCGAAAGCGCCCACCTGAACCACGTCCCAGAGCGCGGCGCTGCCGTGCTGCTGCTGCATGAATGCTTCGCGCAGATGCTCGCAGAGATTGTAGTAGCCCTTCCATATGCTGTTGATGTAGAGCGAGACAAAGGTGCCGCGTGAGCCCTTCTGGCCGGTCCCCAGGAAGATGCGGCGCATCAGCTCGTCCTTGATGAACGGGTTGGAGACGTCGTTCTTGCCGGCGCGCAGGCGCATGTCTTCGAACAGTGTCACACGGCTCTCCGGGAAGAAGGCGTAGTTTTGGGGCGACTCGCCCAGCTCGCCGCGGAAGTAGTAGTTGAACGAGGGTTTGTTCTTGAAATCGGTGGTCGAAAAGCTGGCTGAGGGGGCTGCGGTCAGCCGGTAGCGCGGACGGGCGTGGCCGCTGCCGGAAAGACGCAGGCCGACCTCGGTGCGCAGCGCCACACCGCTGGTCGGGTAGTATTCGAAGCCGGCCGGACGTTCAGCGTGACGGCCGTTCTGCATCGGCATGTTGAAGGCGTTCATGTCGCCGAGGTTGTTCCACATGTCACTCACGTAGCTGCCGCCCTTGATGGCCATGATCCCTTCACCGTTGGCGGGGCCGCCGCTCGCGTTCGGGCCGTAGAACGTCAGCGCGGGAGCGCCGGAGACGCAGAGAGCCGGCAGGGTCTGGCGCGCTGAGGATTGCGCGACGAGGAATGAATGTGTGACGGTGTCCGACGGAATCTGCCAGGCCTTGAAGCAGCGGGCGCGCACGGTGGTCGCTGCCGTCAGCGTGATCGGCGCGCTGTAGACGGTGCCGACCGTTTCGCTGGGAACCCGGCCGTCGGTGGTGTAGCGGATGACGGCCGCCGGATCGGGCGAGGCGAGCTGCAGCGGGAACGAAGCGGCGTGGAAGCCGCCCAAGTGACTGAAGACCGGCGGCGGGGTGATGGCCGAGAAGGTCGTGCCGGCATTCGCCGCGCCGGGCGTGGCGGTGTCGCCGTACACATAAGAGCCGAAGAAAGTCCGGGCATAAACGTGGAATGCGTTTTGACGGGGATAGGCCGGCGCGATCGCGCTGGCCACCGCGCCGCCGGCGTCAACCAGGCCGACGTATTCGCCCTCTTTGCCGAGCTTAAAGTTGGTGTGGAGGTAGGTCGCGCCGTCGGTCGGGCCGATATTGAAGCCGGTGGCCATCACGATCAGATAGCCTCCCGCAGGGATGCTGCTGCCAGCCGGGAAATACCATTTGCGCGGCTTGTCGGCGTCGTCGGTCAGCGACCATCCGGTCAGATTGACAGGCTCGGCGCCGGTGTTGTACAGCTCGATCCAGTCGCTCTCCGAGTCCGGCGTGTCCTCGTCGAGGTCGGTCTCGTCCTCCTCGTCGCCGGCCGGGGCTTGGGGCTCGCGCGTGCCGACAAAGAAGCGGCCGGTGTCGGTAGGGCGCGTGAGCGTGCGCGGGGTCGCGCCGGTCGTGGCAAGCGTGGCGCGCCCGATCAAGTCAGAGCTGGTCAGACCGTTGTTGTGAATCTGAAGGGCGAGCACATTGTCGCCGCCGGCCAGCAGCGTGTTGGCGGTGCCGAGGGTCACCACCTCCACGGCGCCGCCGTCCTCGCTGGCGCTGTGGCCGGCACTGGCCAGAGCGGTGCAGGGGGTGATCGTGTTCGCGGTGCCCACATTGCGGCGGGCCACTTCGCGGCCGTTGAGATAGACGATGATGCCGTCGTCGTAGTCGAGCGTGAGCTTGAGCGGCTCGGTGGAGGCGGCCTCAGCCGGCGTGGCGCTGAACAGGGTGCGCACGTAGAGCGACGGCGTGATGCCGTACATCACACTCTGCAGGTTCGTGCCGAGCACCAGGCCGCCGGAGGTCGCGCGCTCATAGCCGAAGGCGCCGTTGGCTTCGGACCAGGAGGAGTCGTTATAGCCCAGCGTGGCCCAGGTGGCCGTCTGCGGCAGGCCGTTGATGAGGCCGTAGTCGATCAGTCCGCCCGAGGGCTCGGCCACGCCGGCGAAGTAGCGCCAGACGGTCGTGTTCGTGACCAGGCTGACGACCGGCGTGCCGGCGATCCGCAGGTCCGCCATCGAGAGGAAGTCGCCGCTGGTGACGGCTTTGTTGTGGGTCTGGATGCAGAGCCGGTTCGTGCCGGCGCGCAGGCGCGTGCTGGCGGCGCCCAGATCGATGACCGTGGCCGGCGCGCCGGGGAAGTTGGTGTTGAACGCGGTCTGGTCGCGGTAGGCGTACATGCCGGCGTTGCCCATGTTGCGGCGGGCCACCTCCACGCCGTTCAGGAAGGCGATGAACCCGTCGTTGAAGCGCGTGACCAGCTCGAGCCGTCCGGTGGAGGCCGCCTGGCCGGCGGTGACGGGGAAGGCCTTGCGCAGGTAGAGCGACGGCACCTTGTTCTGCATCAGGCCCGACACGTTCAATCCCAAGGTGACGCCGCTGAACGAACCAAAGCCGAACGGTCCTTTCGACTCCTTCCACAGGCTGTCGTCAAACGTGTCCGCATACCAGGGCGGCGTGGTACCCGGCACGGGGTAGGCGCCCGCCGTCCGCTTCAACTGCCGGTCGGAGTTTGCGGCCGAGATCTCGTTGATCACGACCTGTCCGAAGAGCGGGCGCGCCGCGCAGGCCAGCAGCGAGAAAAAAACCAGAGCGCGCGCGTGAATGCGGAGTCCCGCTCCCACGCCTGAACCGTCTCGACGTCGCTCTGAACAATCGCTCATCGCCACCCCCGCACAACAACCGGTCCGGAAGAATGTTCCGCACCGAGAAACATCGTAGCCCGGTCCG
>MWEJ01000306.1 GCA_002071025.1 Verrucomicrobia bacterium ADurb.Bin070
CCTCCAGCCGGGACTCCAGCGTCAGCAGGGCCAGCCCCTCGCCGCCCTCCATCCACGGGGACGGTGCGGAGGCGAGCAGAGCCGCGTCGACGACCCGCCAGAAATCGTTGGTGCCGTCCCCCAGGCTGTCGGGAGAAAGGGGATCGGTGCCGTACTTGAGAACCTCATCGCCGTCGCCGAGGCCGTCGCCGTCCGTGTCCCACCGGCGCAAGCCAGTGCGGTACACCATCAGCTCCTCCCAGTCGGTGAGACCGTCTCCGTCGGTGTCGGGGACGGCGGGATCGAGGCGTCCTAGAGCGGTCCATCGCAAGGCAAGCGTCGCGCCGTCGGCCGGCAGTACAGTCGAGACCGGCGTAGTGTCCGAGAAGGCGAAGACATCGCCACCGCCGGCATCCCTTGCGCCGATGAGCCAGTTGGTGACGGCGGAGAGGTCCGAGCCGGGACGGGGCCGGATGAAATACTCGAAGTCGCCGTCCGGATGGAGACGGCACTGGAGGTCGGCCTTAGCCTCCGCGCGCCGCCCCGGCATCAGGCCGTTCCAGGCGACGGTGTGACAGCCGCCGGTCCCGACCGCAGACCAGAGCCGCCCCTCCGGCGGCAGGAGGCCGGACGGGGTCTGCAGCACCGAGAGGCCGCGGTTGGAGGAGAGGTCGGGGAAGACGGGCGCGCGGGGCGCGAGGCGGTCGGGCGGGCCGTCCAGCAGGAGCATGCCCGACGGCGCGGCGCACACGGCGGTGACAGAGCGGGAGCGGTCCTCGAGGCCGCCCGCGTTGAAGCCGGCCGTCAGGGACACCCACCAGGCCGCGTCATGGACACCATGCGCCGGAAGATGGTCGGTGACGGCCGTGCCGGCGGGCGGCCCGAAGTCGTGGAAGGCGTTGGTCGTGACATCCCCTCCTATTTGAGCCTCAAGAGAATGCCATCAACACCCGTCACGACCTCGGCCGTGCCTTCCACGCCGTGTCCGCGCGCGGTCACGCGCACCGTCCCGCCCTCCAGCGCAGAGACCGGCAGCCAGGCGGCTGCGTCCTCGCCAAACGCGTCGGATGCCCCGTCAACAGACAGGGCGAGGCGCGGGCCGGAGGTCCCGGGGCGCAGCCACAGCACGGCCTCCAGCAGGCGCGTCCCCGCAGCCCCCGCCTTCTCCAGCCGTTCCCATGCGGACACGGCCGAACGCCGGACGAACCAGAATCCGCCATCCCATCCCAACTCGACCGCCTGCTCGCGCAGCGAAAGCCGTCCGTCGCCGTTAGTGTCTACCCCAAAGGCTGCCGAGAGGCTGTTCGACGGCGAGGCGGTGAACGGCATCGACACCCGGAGAAAATCCTTGCCGGCCAGCGGCGGCACGGCAACGTGGACACATGTCTCGGTGTCAGCGAAGACAGGCGACGGAATCGCCGCCAGGACAGGTACAGCGCCGCACGTGCGGAGAGCAAAAAAGGACACCAGAAAAACGGCGGCGTTCCTGAAAATCGCAGACCCTTTCATTGACCGGCTCCTCCCCCCCCTTTTGCGCGAAAATGGCGCTACAGCGCAAAATCAGAGTTTGAGGGTTCTGGCTACTCTCTCATGCGTTCGTCAACGATCCGACCGTTCACCGTGAACGATTTATTTTGACCATACTCCTTTGCGGCAGAAACGGCAACCGGGTTTTTTCTCGTTGTTTTGAACCACCACTGGCAGGTATTCTGCACGTTAGCCTTGCATACTGGCGAACTCGTATAATTCCCGACGCGAACGAGAGCGAAATATGTTAACGTGTGCTGAGTATGAGTACACAACTTGCCTTTTTTCTGACGGCGGACGCGGGTGCTTTGTCCGCAACCTGCTTCGTGCCGGACGAGGTTCGCGGTGCCGTGCTGTGCATTCCGCCACTTGTTGAAGAGCGCAAGGGCGCCCTGCCGGCCTTTGTGCAGACCGCCCGTGCGCTGGCTGCGCAGGGCATCGCCGCGCTGCTCATCGATCTGCGCGGCTGCGGCGACTCCGACGGGGCCTTCGCGGAGCAGGATCCAGAGGGCTTCGAGCGCGATTGCGACGCGGCCTGGTCGTGGCTGGCAGATCAATTCCCGAACGTGCCGCGCGCGGCGCTCGGGCTGCGCTGCGGCGCGCTGCTGGCGCTGCGTCTGGCGGCGCGCCGTCCCGACATGGCCGCCTGCCTGCTGTGGGCGCCGGTCTCCGGACCTGATTTCATCCGCCAGCTCCTGCAACGCCGCATGGTCAACGACATGGTGGCCTACGGCAAGGCGCGGGACGGGCGCGCCGGCCTGGAAGCCCGCTTGCGCGCCGGCGGCTGCGTTGACCTCGACGGCTACCCCGTGACCGGCGCGCTGTACGCCTGGCTGCACGCGCTGACGCCTCTCCCGTGTCCCGTGCCGCTCTGCGTAAGCTCGGGCGGTCACGATCCGCGGACAGCGGAAACGTGCGCGGCCTCAAACGCGGATACGGCATCGCTGCCCGTGCGCTATCCGCCGTTCTGGAACACCGTGGGACATGTGGATCTCGCCGCGCTGATCACAGCCAGCGCCGATTGGCTGGCCGGGTGCCTGAGTGGCCCGTCGGTTGCCGCGCCGGCGCTTGCGCTTTCTGCTCAGACCGCCGGCGCTGAACTGATCACGCTGCCGACCACGGACGGTGTGGTGCGCGCCATTCTGAACCGGCCGTCCGGCGCACCGCGCACGGGCACGCTGTTCCTGCACGGCTGGTCGGGCGACCGCACCGGACCGCATCGGCTCTTTACCTGTTTCGCGCGCCGCCTCGCGGCCCGGGGAGACCTCTGCCTGCGGCCGGACTTCATCGGCCGCGGACTGAGCGACGGCACGGCGTCGCAGGCATCGATCGCCGGCATGGCCGATGCCGCGCGGGTCGCGCTGGCGGAGCTGCGCGCCCGGCTGCCAGCCGGCGCGCCGGTGCGCGTGATCGCCATCTGCTCGGGCTGCAAAGTGGCGGTGACGCTGGCGGCGGATGACCCCGGCATCGACCGACTGGCCCTCTGGTCCGCCGAATCGATGGGTGATCTGCGCAGCGCGGCCACCGGCCTCCGCAAGACCGGCGCGATGCTGCTCACCTACGCGCGCAAACTGACACGTCCCGAAACATGGCGCAAACTCATCAGCGGCAAGGTCCAGGCCGGCATGGTGACCAAGGCGCTGGTGAAGCAGGAGACGCGCAGCGCGGCCGAAGCCGCCTGGGAGAACGGCGTGCTCGCGCGCTTCCGCGCGTTCCGCCGACCGGTCCTGTTTGTGTTCGGAGGCTCCGACCCTGACGCGCCGGGCTCGCGCGCCGCGTATGAGCGGTATTGCCGCTCGCATGGCATTCCGCACCAGACGCGCCTGATCGCCCATGCCGGCCACAGCTACTACGGTGAAGCCTGGACGCACGAACTCTTTGAGCAGACGCTTGCGTTCTTGGAAACGTAATTCGCGTGCGATCACTCGCGCTTGCGGAAATCGCGCATCGTGCATCCGTGTTCGCGGCGGAAGACGCTGCCGAGATGGCTCTCCGACTCAAACCCGCACTGACGCGCGATCTCGCCGATCGCCTGATTGGTCTCGCGCAGCAACGTGCAGACCCGCTCCATGCGCACACGCCGGATTTCGTCGAGAATCGTGCGGCCGAGCTGCGTGCGGAAACGCTGCTCGGCCAGGCGGCGCGAGGCGCCGACATGCCGCACGACCTCGGGCACGCCAATGCCAGCGCAGGCATTCACGGCGATGAACTCCAACGCTTTCACCACCACCACGTCGGCGATCTGCGTGGTGTCGGTGGATCGGCGCGCGATCACCTGGGCCGGCCCGTAGGTGATGACGCGCCGTTCGCGCGTCATCCCGCGCATCATCTCGTCAAGATGCCGGGCCGCCTCATAGCTGGCGCGTTCCGCGTCCAGAAGGATACTCGACATCGCGGGCGCAGTGGTTTCACACAGGTCGTCGTCATTGTCCACGCCCAGCACCGCGATGTCGCGCGGCACGTTGAGCCCGGCCCAGGCGCAGGCGTCCATGACCTGCCTGCCCCGGTTGTCCATCGCGGCGAGCAGCGCGACGGGCTTCGGCAGCGCATTCAGCCAAGCGCAGAGCCGGGGCCGCTCTAAGCCGGCATCCTCCTGTTCGGCCGTCTTCAAGGCCCCGTAGATCCGGCACTCGAAACCCGCCTCGCGCACCGCGCGCGCAAACGCCTCGCCGCGCCGAACGGACCACATGAAGCCCTGCACCTCGCCGACATAGGCGTAGTGGACAAAACGGCGTTCCAGGAAATACGCGGCAGCCAAACGGCCCACCGCGGCGGTATCGCTGCGCACCACGCTGTGGCGGTGAATCGGATGGCCTTTCGGCAGCCGCCGCTCTTCAGGATCCACCAGCACCTGCGGCACCTTGGCGCGGGCGGCGGCCTCGACCAGTTCCGGCGTGTGCAGCCGGCCGATGAT
>MWEJ01000307.1 GCA_002071025.1 Verrucomicrobia bacterium ADurb.Bin070
CAAGCGGCTGGCGGCCGGGCTGGATGAGAAGCGTCAGCGCGACGAGCGCAAGCTCGAGACCCTGCTGCGCTTCGTCGACCATCCCGGTTGCCGCCACGCCTTCATGCTCAACTATTTCGGGGACCGCACGTCGGCTTCATCCTGTTCGGCCTGCGACCGCTGCCGACGCCGCGAACCGCGCCCGCCGGCCGTGCCGACCGAGGCGCAGTGGATCGAAATCCAAAAGATTTTGAGTTGCGTGACCCGCATGAAAGGGCGCTTCGGCGCACAGCGCGTGGCCCATGTGCTGCATGGTGACCGCGACGAAACCGTGACGCGGCACGCGCTGGATCAGCTCTCGACCTTCGGTCTGCTGAGTGACAGATCGGTGCCGCAGATCCGCGCGGTGCTCGACGCCCTGCAGGGCGAGGGATGCGTGGCGGTCTCCCCCGACACCTACCGCCTGGTCTCGATCACGCCAAAGGGGCGGGATGTGATGTTGCGTCGCCACGAGGGGTTCAGCATGGCTTGGCCGCGCTCCAAATAAATCTGTTTGCTCCCGCGTTTGTTTTCACGCATACTGTTCACACCATCAAACAGCAGGCGTCAGCATTGCGGGCAGAACGCCCGGAAAGGCGGATGCCGCGTGTTGGGCGTGAAAGGAGACCACAGAATGAAAGCACAGTTTATCGCATGGGTGTTGGGGGTTATGGTTGGCAGCGCGGCGTGGGCGCAGCAGACGTCAACGTTGTCGGCGGGCGGCGCGGAATCCGGCGCGCATCCGTACACGCCTTTCATGTTCAGCATCGTGACGCCGCTGCAGGTGCCGACCAGTGATTTCGACGTCGGCGGTCTGCGGATCAACGCGATCTACGGCGAGTGCCAAGATTTTGACGGCCTGGATATCAGCACCGTCGGCCGGGCGCGCGGACACGGCAACGGCCTGCAGGCGGCGCTGCTCGCCAACATCGTGGACGGCGAAGGGCTGGGCATGCAGGTCGCGCCGGTCAACTACGTGTCCGGCTCCTACGCCGGCCTGCAGATCGGCGTGGTCAACTACGGCGCCGCGAAACCGCAGACCTCGGCGCAGGCGCTGCAGATCGGCGTTTTCAACGGCTCGGATTTCATCAAAGGCTGCCAGATCGGCGTCATCAATATCGCGCGTGAAATGATCGGCTTCCAGATCGGCGTCGTCAACGTCATCCAGAACAAAGACGTCTCCTTCCTGCCGATCATCAACTGCTACTTCTGAACCGGAGGTGCTTCATGTCTGTGCAAACGTGTGTGCGTGCTGTGGGTTGCTTGGTGCTGACCGCCTTTGCGGCCTCAGGGCTGTGGGCGCAAGTGGTGACGGAGGCTGAGAAGCTGGATCCGAACGCATCGGCGGAATTGAAGGCCTTCAAGGCCAAGGTGCAGGCGGCCAATCCTGGCATGGAGGTCGTGGCCGTCGAGGCCGACGTGGTGAAGCGGGCGGTGCTCGCGCCCCTGCCGCAGCCGGTCAATCCTAAGATCGCGATCTTTGTCAAAAACCAGACGCGTGTGGCGGGCATGGATGACGAGGTGGACGGCGTGCGTGACCGCATTTCTGCTGAACTGGCCGGGGCCGGCCTGATCGTGCTGGATAAGGCGGAGATCGCGGACGGTTTCAACCGGTTTAAGATCACGACGGCCGAAGAGCGCTCCGGCCTGGTCGAAGGGATCTTTACCGGAGGGTCTACGGTGCGCGTCGCGCAGATGCTGGGCTGCGACTACATCATGCTGGTGTCGATCATCGGTGCCAGCCACACCTCGCGGACGGCCGGTGACAAGCCTGTGACTATCTTCACGCTGCGCATGAGCACCAAGGTCAATGAGGCGGCGCAGGGGTCTTCGGTCTACGGGGCGAACTGGACGAATAAGCTGCCGGTGCCCGGCCAGTACACCGACGGCGGCGACGCCCTCAATTACTACAATGATCTGTTCGACCAGTGGGCGACCGCGACCGGCGAGGAGATCGCCCAGAAGGCGCCGACGTGGCGCCGCGGGCCGGCCGCCGATACGACCTTGGCCGAGTTCAGCGTCTCCACGACCGTCGATGAGCTGATCCAGGGCTTGGAGGGCGGCGTGCGCGCGCCGAACGAACTGCTCGACGAGATGCGGCGGTTGGTCGGCGGCGTGACGGTGGAGATTGACGGCGCGACGGTGGGCTCGTCTCCCGGGACCTTCAAGGCGACGCCGGGCCTGCACCAGATGCGCGTGACGCGCCAGTGGATGCAGCCGTGGCAGCAGACCGTCAACATCCAGCCCGGCGCGACCTTCCGCGTGGCGCTGGAGCTGTCCGACGCCGGTCTGCAGCGCTACCGCTCCCTGGAAGGCTTCCGCGCGGCGGTGGCCATCGGTTATGCCGAGGCGGTGATGCGCAAGGGCGTGAAGATCAACTTCGACACGTCCGCCTGGCGCGATGTCGGCAATCGTGGCGGCGAGATCAATGTCCAGCAGAATGCCGTTCAATAACGGATGCGCGGCGCGTTTTTTTGTGTTGAAGGGGAAATGGCAGATTTGAGGTTTTACACATGTCAGTCGGGCTTCGGCGCACAAAAACAAAAGTCCCTTCATGCGAGGGACACGCTCTTCGTGGGGGACGCCCACCGTTGAGTTTGGCGTGCGGCGGCTTGCCGCCGCTTGGGAAAGCGGGAGCCAGCTCCCGCACGCCACAAACCGCGCGCGCGGCGTTGAGCGCTCAACTTTCAAAAGTTTGCTTGGCCGTGCTGCTCGCGACGGTCGGCTGCGTGTCGACCAATCCCGGCGTGGACCGGGCGCTGAACGGTCTGCGCGCGGGCGATGATGCCGTGGCGTTGACGTGGTCCGAGAAACTCAAGCACAGCACCTACAGCCGGGAGTTAGGCTTTGTCGAGACCGGTCGCGTGAGGATGCTCTCCGGAGATTTTCTGGGAAGTTCGACCAATTTCGCCGCGGCGATCGACACCGTGATCGAGAAGACCGAGACCGGTCCTGCGCTCAAGCTGGGCGATGCCGGCGCCTCAGTAATGGCCGGCACGGTCACGGATGACCGCACGCGGCCGTACCGTCTGCCGGCGTATGAGTTTATCCACGCGCTCCAGTATCAGATGCTCAACCACCTGTTTCTCGGGCAGCGCGAGGCGGCAGCGGTCGAGGCGCGGCGCGCGGTCTTTGCACAGGATCAGATTGCCGAGAAGTACGGCAAAGAGGTGGAGGACGCGCGGGTGCAGGCGGCGTCCGGGCAATCTTCAAACAGCATCGGCGTGGTCGAAGGCCGTATGCAGGCGATGGCGCCAGTGATCGAGATGACGCGCAGCTCGTATGAGAACGGTTTGGCGTGGTACCTGTCCGGCCTTCTGCTCGAAGAGGATAAGGATCAGGCCAACGCGGCGCTCGCCTACCGCAAGGCCTGGGAGCTGATTCCCGGCAACCCGTATGTCCAGAAGGATTTCCTGCGGATGCTGCGTACACAGGACGCCGAGACGTTCAAGACGTTGGCGGCGCAGGCCGGTACCGATGCCGCCGCGCTGACGCGCGCGCCCACCGAGCTGATCCTGATCGTGGAGGAAGGGTTTGTGCCGCAGCGGCACTCGATGAAAGTGCCGCTGCCGGTCGGCACGGCGGTGGTCTCGGTGGATTTCCCGTTTTATCAGGATCCGGCTCACACGCCGATGGCGGTCGAGGTCATGGCGAACGGGCAGTCATGCGGCTTGAGCGCACTCGCGCTGTCGGTCCAGTCGCTGGCGTACCGCGATCTCAAGGAGAAGATGCCCGGCGTCGTGGTGCGCAATGTCACACGCGCGGCGGTGCGCGTGGCCGCGCAGGAGGTGGCGCGCCATGCCGGAAACGACGGCGTTCAGGCCGCGGTCTTTCTGGTGACGGCGGTGGCCTCGGCGATCAACAAGGCCGACACGCGCGCGTGGTACACGCTGCCGACGGTGTCGCACCTTTACCGCGGCGCGTTTCAGCCGGGTGAGCATACGATCGAACTGCGCAATCAGGTCAACGGGTTCGTCACGCGCTTCCCCGTCAAGGTGGCGGAGGGCGAAACCCGTCTGGTGTGGGTGGCGGACCTGGGCGGCAATGCCCGCGTCGCGACGGCCTCGCTGAACGGCAAAGGCGCGCCGGCGACCTATCACGTCTGCGGCAGCCTGCAGGCCGGTTTTCCGCCGGTCACGCTTCCGGGCGGGCCGAAAACGTTGTATCATACGAATCCCTGACAAGAAAGGAGACTCCATGAAACGCATGACCACTCTCTCCGGCGCCGCCTTGCTGACGGCCGCGCTGGCCGCGTTGACCGGCTGCGTCGAGACCGCCGGGACAACAGTGACAACCGACCACATGACCGGCAGTTCGCTGGTGATGGAGGACAGTACCCGGCTGCGGGATCAGATCCAGATGCTCAAGGTGAATTACGATGAGGTGAACGGG
>MWEJ01000308.1 GCA_002071025.1 Verrucomicrobia bacterium ADurb.Bin070
GCGGGATCGGTTTCGACCTCCTTGGTCAACACGCCCCGCAACGTCTCCAGCGACTCCGCCCCCAGCCGCCAAAAGAATTTCCATCCGAACACCGCGACCAGCAGCAGGACCACCGCCATGATGATGCGTGCCCAGCCTTGTTCCGGCATGATGGTGCCGCTCAGCAACACGATCTCAATGAAGAGGACGACCATCCCCGAGACCGCGAACAGCACGCGCGTCAGACGTTGAAACGAAAGCGCCCACGAGGTCTCCTGAACCTTGGTCGGGATCAGGATATCCGCAACGGAAGCGCCGAGTGCGCCGGCGCGGTAGAAGGTGAAGATCGCGTTGGGAACCGCCAAAAGACTCGCCGTCCCCCAGAGCAGCATTTTCTTGTTCGCATCGACCAGCGGCGAAAAGCGCGTGTAGTCCAACTGCGCCAGCATCCCCGCCGCGATATAAACCACAGCCACCAGCGCCATCTGCAGCAGCAGCAGGGTCAGGTTAAGACGTAGCGTGCGCACTTTGTCGCTCGACACCGAGCTGTGCAGGAACCGCTCGGTCCAGTTGGCATAGGTTTCAAGATACTCCTTCCAGCGCACGGGAAGTTTGCGCTCGACCCATTCTGAGAAAGGATCGGATGCCCGCAGCAGGAAGGGATTCAGCAGCGTGGTCAGGACCGACACCCCGACCGCGATCTGGTAGAGTGAGCTGTCGACCGCCTTCATCGTCAGTCCGATCAGCGCCACCAGATAGGCAAACTCGCCAATCTGCCCCAGCCCGATACCGGTCTGGATCGCGTTTTTCAGATCCTGTCCGGTCAACAGCGAGCCCACCGTGCAGTTGATGCTCTTGCCGACAATCACCACCAGTGCAATGCCGAGAATCGCCGGCCCGTTGGCCCACATCTGAGCAGGGTCAATCAACAGGCCGATCGTGACGAAAAAGATCGCGCTGAACATCGTGCGCAGCGGCACGCACTGCTGGTAGATGCGTTTCAAGGGCTCGGATTCCGCCCCCATCACACCGACCAGAAACGCGCCCAGAGCCAGATTGTAGTCGAGCCGCGCGGCAACAAACGAGACGAGGAAGCATATACCCAGCATCGTCAGCAGTAGCGATTCGTCATCCCTCAGCCGGGCCACACGGTTCAGCAGGCGCGGCACCAGCAACAGGCCGAACACCGTAACGCCGGTCAGGAAGAGCAGCAGTCCGCCCATGCTGTACGCCATCGCGCTGAACTGGACGTTGCCCGATTTCACGAGGCCGGTCAACAGGGCGATGAGGCCGACGCACAGGATGTCCTCGGTGATGGTAATGCCAAAAATATATTTTGTGAAACGGCGTGCGCTCCAGCCCATTTCCTGGATCGTCTTTGCCAGCAGCGTCGTCGCGGAGTCGCTGATTGCCGCGCCGAGAAAAAGACTTTGCACCGTTCCCCATCCCAAGATCTTGGTGCCGACAAAATGGCCCGCCCAGATCATGACCGCCATATCTAACAGCGCGGTCGGAAAGATGACGTGCCCCACCTTCTTGAGTTTCTGGACGCTGAATTCCAAGCCCAGCGTGAACATCAGGAAGATCACGCCGATCTGCCCGAGCACCTCGATACTGCCCTGGTTAATCACCAGTGACCCGCCGAAGGTGTACTTGCCGATCACGGCACCGGCCACGATATAGCCGATGACCTTAGGCCAGCCCATGCGTGTGAAAATGGCCGAAACCGCACCCGCCGCAACCAAGATGACGGCTAAATCCTGAATAAAAGAAGTTGTATCCATCAGATTGCCTGAGCCTTTAGATCATATGCTTTGCCACCGGTCATGCGCACCGGGATGAACGTCCCGGGACACGCGTCGGGCGGCACGCCGGTCACGCGCGTCTCGCCGTCCACCTCCGGAGCCTGCCGCGGCAGGCGGGCGATCCACGCACGGCGCTCGCGGCGCAGCAGCAGCGCCGTGTCCAGACTGCCCGCGAGGGCGTGCGCCCGTTCGTCCACAACCGCGCGCTGCGCCGCCATCAGCCGGTCGCGGCGCGACGCCGCGACCTCAGGGTCGGGCACGTCCGCCATCTCGAAGGCCGCAGTCTCCTCTTCGGGCGAGTAGACAAAAACTCCGAGGTGGTCGAACTTCGCCTGCCGCACATACTCCAGCAGATGCGCGAAGTGCTCGTCGGTCTCGCCGGGAAACCCCACCAAGCAGGTCGTGCGCAGCACGACGCCCGGCACGGCTTGGCGCAGCCGCTGCGGCAGCTCCTGGATCGCGTCCACCGCCTTGCCGCGGTTCATGGCGCGCAGGATGTCCGGATGGCTGTGTTGCACCGGCAGATCAAGGTAGCGGCAGATGTGGCGCGCGCCGTTCAACAGCGCCAACAGCTCGTCCGTCACGCCGGCCGGATAGCCGTAGAGCACACGCAGCCAGAACTCGCCGTCCAGCGCATCCAGACGCCGCAGCAGCCCGGTCAGGGTTGCGCCGTCCTGACGGTCCGCGCCGTAGAGCAGCGAATCCTGCGAGATCAGGTTGATCTCTTTGACCCCGGCCTCGACCATGCCGCGCGCTTCTTCCACCAGGTCGTCCGCGCCGCGCGAGCGGAAACGCCCGCGGATGTTCGGAATCGCGCAATAGGCGCAGCGGTGATTACACCCCTCTGCGATTTTGAGATAGGCGAACGGGCCACCGGTAAAGAGCAGCGTCGGGTAGAGCGGCGCATACAGGTTGCGCGCCTCGCCGGGTGCCACGACCACGCCCGGATGTCGACCGGCCGCCACCAGGCTCACGATCTCGCCGACCCGCTCCAACTCGTCCACGCCCAAGAACGCATCCACGTCCGGGAAAACCTCTTGCAGACGCTCGCGGTAGCGCTGCACCATACAGCCGGCGACGATCACCGCGCGGCATCCGCCCTCATTCTTGTAGGCACAGGCGCTCAGGATCGCCTCCGCCGCCTCTTCGCGGGCCGGTTCGATGAACGCGCAGGTGTTGACCAGAATCACGTCCGCCGCTTCGGGCGAGGGCGCGAGCACGATCCGGCCGCGCTTGAGATAGCCCGCCATCACCTGCGAATCCACAAGGTTCTTGGCGCATCCGAGACTGATGAATCCCACTGAGACCGGCTTGATTTCTGCTGCGCGCATGTGGTCACTCCACCACGTCGCCGATCAGCATGAGCTGACTGATCCAGACGCGCGTACCCTGAAATTTCGGAGCTTTGAGTTCCGTCTCCGGATCTTTAAGGCGAAACGCCACGCTCTTGCGGTCTGGCTGCTCGGGATGGATCTCGACCGTCACCTCTTGAACCTGCTCCGGATCGCCGCCGCCCCACACGGCGCCGAGGGTGGCGAT
This sequence comes from Verrucomicrobia bacterium ADurb.Bin070, assembly GCA_002071025.1. GTDB lineage: Bacteria > Verrucomicrobiota > Kiritimatiellia > RFP12 > UBA1067 > DUPH01. The sequence goes on from MWEJ01000308.1 coordinate 3,324, forward strand.
GCGGTGATAGGTGCAGTAGCTGTCGAAGCGCGGCACCGGCTTGTCTCCTCGCCGGCCGTTGACCGTGATGACTACCTGGCCGCCATCCGGCCCGAGCAGGTCATAGAGCTTCGCGACCCGGCCCTTGAAACGGAACCGCAGCGCGCTGCCGGGCTTCTCGGCGCTCCAGATCTGGCCCATGCGGGCGCCAAAGGCCTTCTGTTTGCCGTCCTCGGGCGGCAACGCGGTCCACTCGCCGCTCAGCATCGCGCGCGTGACCGGCACCATTTTGGCCGCCTCCCAATGGTCGGCGACAAACGGCACGGCCAGTTTCGAGACATGGTCGGCGGGCGGCATGGCCTTCATCTGCGTCAGGCCTTCGATGATCGAAGCCTTGTAGAGGTCGTGCCCCTCGTCGCGCGGATGCACGCCGTCGTCGGCGAAGAGCAGGCGCGTCTCCGCGGCTGCAACCCCCTTCGCGTCCATGACCAGCTTGTTCGCATTGATCAGCGCGGCCACGCGCGGCCCGAAGTTGATGGAGGGAATCGCATAATGGTCAGCCAGAAGCTCCATGGCCGACGCAGAGCGGTTACAGAGCCCTTTGCAGTAGTCGTTGGTGAACGCGGTCGTGATCGTATAGGTGAAGACGATGTCCGTCCGAGGATCCTGCCGCCAGGTCTGGCGCACGATGCCCTCCATGCTGCACCAGATCTGCTCCGGCGGCGTGCCGCCGTCGTTCGTGGCGAACTCCACAAACAGCAGATCGGGATGCTGGGCGAGCACATCGCGTCCGAGGCGGAAGACGCCGAGGTCGCTGCCCGTGCCGCCGATCGCCGCATGCACCTCCTTGAAGCTCGCCCGGGGATAAGTTGCCCGCAGCCACTCCGTCGTCTTGTTGCGCCAGCCGTTCATCGCCGTGATCGAGCCGCCCAGATAGGCCACAGTCACCTCTTGCCCGGCGTTGATCTTGGCCATCGTGTGGCCGATACCGCCGCGCGCGCGCACCTCTTGCGCCTCGACCTGACGATACGCCGGCGCCGCCGGCGCCGCCAGCGCCGCGCAC
>MWEJ01000309.1 GCA_002071025.1 Verrucomicrobia bacterium ADurb.Bin070
TCAATCCCTACGCTCACGACCTCTCGCAGATGACCGTCTGGATCGGCTGGCTCCAGTGGATCCGCGCCAACGGCTGTCGCCTGTCTATCGGTGATGTGCTCAGAACGTTCTCTGGCCTGAGTCGCATTGAGGCTGCAAAGATCGATATAGACGAGCGGCCTCAGCAACTCGGGAATTTCACAATCGCGGACGCGCACCAGAATGAGCGTGCGCGACTCACCTGTGGGGTCTCTGGCAAAGGCGGCCGTCCACTCCGATGCCGGAAACTTTGCGGAAAAGTAGGCCGGTGATGCGATTGCGATGACACGCCGCGACCGCTCAAAGGCTGCATTCATCTCCGACACGAAATTTGAGCCAGCCACGAAATCTTGCGACTGTGATACGGATGTCAAACCCAAGTCGTTTAGCCAACCACTGAGGCCGTTAACCCAGAGGGTGTCGGTCGAGTTGTAACTAATGAAAAAATCGACTCCGTTCTTGTCAGAGGGTACTTGCTTGTCCGTTGTCTTCTTATGGCTGCTCACAATGTACTCCTTAAAAGACTACTTCTTTGAACACGAAAGGGTTGTAGGGGCGTCTCGGGATATCGAGACATTTCATAGTGCTTTCGCCTCTGCGTCCTCGCGGTGCTCCTCTGACCACGCGCGCGAAAAACGGATGGCGTTCTGTTTGATCACATTTTTGCCCTCATTTGGCAACTCCATTTGTGCCGCGATCTGATTTCTCAGGTGCATGATCGAGCCTTTCGGAGAGCGACTTCTGGTCTTTGAAAGGAGATTCCCGTTTCTTCGGCCGTTCTTCTGGGGAGCCGACTTTAATGTTTGTTGCAAAGTCATGCGGCTTCCATGTTGTCCACCTCGGGCGACTGTCAGGCCAATAATAATGCAAGACATCCATGAATTGATCCATTAACGGAACGTTGTCATCAACCCAGCCCGAACTTGCCCAAGACCTGTAGCCGTCGTCATACTGGATGTAGAAACCGCGCTGTTCTTCACTCAAAGGAAGTTCGTTTTTTCTGAAGCAGTAATCTGCCGCCTGATGAATATTTCGATCTTCTACGTTACGCCTGACGGCATATTGAGTCCCCTTGAGTTGGTTTGTCACTGCGATTCCAAGAGCCTTCTCGACATTACCGGCGGCTAGGCTATTACCGATTATCCCCGAACTGACAAGAAGATCGGCTAAGACACCGCGTGCTTCCATCAACTCCAATCGGACAGCGAAATATGCCTTCGTCATCCATGCAAAAACACAGAGCATCAACACCACAGTCGCACACAGGCCGATGCTTACTTTTCCGCAAAGAACTCGCACGCACGCCCTACTTTCTATGTGTTTTAGCCAAAATCCTGTTGAGTGTCGCATCAACATCCATGTCTCCAGTGGAACACGGGTACTGCTGTCGGTTGACACGGATTCTCGACAACAACTCCCAAGCCGTTCGATCTGTCTCGCGGTCAGGCCATTCGTAGCTGCGGCTATGGCCAGCCTCGACAACAATCCAATTGTTGAGGAAAAGATTGACCATTCTCAACACCTCGTCATCGCTACCCTTTTTGATCGAGTCTAGCACCGCATTCCGTAAATGCGAGTCGTATTCGTTTTCAAGAAGGAGACGATGGAACTCGTTGGTGTCGTGTGACTGCCAAGCTAACAACGAGTCGAAACAAAGCCCGACGCTGCGGGGCACCTCTGGATATGTTGCAGCAGGTTCCACATGCGGGGTTACTTTTATGGGCGGACTAGGCTTCTTCAATGACAAAAACAGAGCGTAAGCGCAGACGCTTCCGGCGATCACAAACGCTATCGTTATTCGTTTCATTGAAAGGTTCGCCGGACGCTTACGCTTTTGTTGCTGTCTTAACAACCTGGCTGAAAATCGGCGACTCGTAATGTCACGCCGGATTTATCGATGATGAAATGAAAAGATACGGGCCAATCTTTACTCAGACGAATTAATATTTCATAAACGGATCGATTAAAAGGAGACAGGCCTATTTTGGGCATGTGTTCCCTTGGAGATTCAGAAAATCCTTTGTCGTATCCCATCGCCTTCGCGGTCGCGTCGTCATACGTGATCATCTTGTCCCACGAAGGCGGGACAACAACACGTATTTCTACCGCTCCGGCACTTCCCCCGTTTTCCAGCTGCTTTTCGTTCAGCATCCTAATGAACTCTTCGATGCTGACATCGGTGGCGTCGAAACTGACTTTTTTCGTTTTCAATTTTTTTGTGACGGCGATTTCATCTGGGGAGGGTGCCGTCAGGAAGAAAACGTCCAAACCTATGTCCACCGACTGCCCGACATCTTCAGGAAGGGGACCATATATGAAGCCGGTCAGTCCGCTTTGCAGATAGCGCCCCTCCGGGCGCGAGGCGCACCCCGTGCAGAGCATTAAGGTCGCCCCCAATGCGGCGGATGCTGTCCTGATGATTGTTTTGTGGGCAGGTCTCATTTTCAGTACTCCGTTAGGATTTTTCCATACGACTGGCTGTAGAGCCAGAAATACGTTGCCCCGACAGCCCCGCCGGCAATCGGCAGATTGTTCTCGTTCGAAAAACGAATGTCCGATGGAGACAAATTGGGGCCATTGGGATGCGAATGGTAAAAAGCAACTGCGGACAAACTGCCACCACACTGCTTTGAAGGGTCGTCCGTGATATTGCCCATCGTCGGCACACCACCCCCCTTTGCTAACATGACCGGATTGTCCGAGTTAAATTCATTCCCGGTCGCATCCATGAATCGCCACGTCCCTGGATACGGCCCCGTACTGCTGACTCTACCCCGCTTCTTGTCACAACAGATATAACCGCCAAACTCACGGTACACAGGCACATAGTAAGCCGTTTTGCTTGTTTGTTTGTCCCAGTTATAGTCGACCATTATCGCCTCGCCGCTGACAGGATCCGTCTTGAACTCTTCCTCCACCGTCGCCCCGCCCCAGTACCGGGTGACGCGGTTGGTGACGCCCGCCGAGACGGTCTCCGCGATTTCACAGTTGGAGCCGAAGCTCTTCCGGGTCACGGTCTGGACGCCGAGGGGGTCTGTCGTGACGCTGTACCCGTCCGTGCCGTACGGGTATTCCGTGCGGGTCTCGCGCGCGGCATAGGCGGTGTCGCGCATCCCGGTGAACCACACGCAGCGGACGGTGTTGGTCACGCGCCCGATGGCGTCGGTGAAGGTTTCGGTGACGGGGTGGCGACCGCCCGCGCCGGGCAGCCCGCCCGAAGAGGTCTCCGCCTCCGCCGACCAGAGCGACAGGCTGTTCGTAAAACATCGAACAGTGGTAGCGGACAACCGGATATAAAAAGGTGGTGTCATTTCCAAGGAGGAGGAAAATTCCCGGATTTAAGTCGTCCTTCAAATTCGTTTCGCTTGAGTTTCCACACACCGAAGCCCTTTTTGTAATAGTAAACCGTGTTGTCATTGCGTATGCCCGGTTTTTCGTAGATAAGAATTTCCGAAGCTTGGTTTGTATCAAGAACGTAGTCGGAATAGTCCTCGTACCGAAACTCATTTGTGGACGCGGAAAAGCGGGCTTCTGCATCATTCTGCCGTGATCCGGGAATCATAAAATACGAAGCCTTGCCAATCGGGTCGGAATGGCTGTTTGCGATGTCGTTTAGTCGCTCTGGCCGTCGTCCGGTTTCCGTGATATAGCGTTCAATGTCCGATCCCAATGTTTTCAGACGACTTGCGCTATGGAGACGCAGAGCCATGTCACGTTTTTTTTTGGGGGTGCCCCCTGCGGGAAACAAAGACGCACTCAAGAGCAAAAGCAGAAACAATACGGAACCAGCCCATATCAATTTTTTCTTCAGTTTCATAATGCGTGTCCTCAATCAAACCACCCAGAGAAAGGTTCGTTATGCCAATGCCCCGATACACGGTATTTCTTTTCGAGAGAGGAGAGAACCTTCCCCGCATTCCCTCCTGCCACACATCTGGCTTTCCACAAAAATGAAAAAGTCCACGGCGAACGATATAGTCCAAAGGTAAAACTGGTTCCTTCGGGAGCATCGCCTTCAGCATAACCAGTGGGGAAACCTCCTGCTCCGCCCTCACCTCCGTGGTCGAGCGTATAAGCCCCATGTGAACCTGCCCAAAGACCGGTTTTTCGAACATATCTGTCCACGGTCACACGTTCGCAGCATTTCCGATCAGCATCCCCCATTGTGTACGACACAACAACAGCGACTTTGTCCTCAAACGGTATCCATACCGCCTGATAATGCCATCCCCTTTCGTTGCCGGACGACAAAACGATTTGCGCCCATGTCGCCGGGTCATTCGGATCGGTTGAGGGTGGTGTCGGCGGTTGCCCGGCGCCCATCAGGGAAAGGCCG
>MWEJ01000310.1 GCA_002071025.1 Verrucomicrobia bacterium ADurb.Bin070
GGCCGACCTCGACGCCGACGGCAACGGGCTCGCCGACTGGTGGGAGGTCAGCCACACCGGCACCAACGGACTCAATCCCTCGGCCGATGACGACCTCGACGGATTCACCTGCGCCGAGGAGTTCGCGGACCGTACCAGCCCGCTCGACGATTCCTCCTTCCCGGCCCCACCCGTCATCACGCACGTTCCGCTCGCGGAGATCCAAACGCGTCCCGGCCCCTTCACCATCACGGCGCTCATCACCGACACCCACGCCGCCACAGCCGCGGTCGAATGGCACCGCGGCACCGATCCTTGGCAGGCCGCCGCCATGGCCCCGCTCTCCAACAACCTGTTCACCGCCGTGATCGCCGACCCCTCGGCTCCGGGCGATGACATCGAATACCGCATCACAGCGGTTGACCCTGACGGCCGCGCCAGCGCGACCGAGACCTTCTTCTTTTTCCTGTACTATCCCGTGGCGGACACCTCGCGTCTCCACGATCTCGCGCTCTTCGCGCTGCCCACGCAAGCCGCCTTCTCAGCCGCCATGAACCTCCACAACACCGGTAACGCCCCCCTCGCCTGGTCCTTGCGCTTCGCGCGCGACGAGTCCGTCACGACCACCAACCTGCCCCATTGGGACTGGCGTTCGCCCGGCCAGGCCTGGCAAGTCTCCACCAACCGCTCAGACTCGCCGCCCTACGCCCTCTTCGGCACGCTGGTCTCGCGCCGTCTGCCCAACACGCCCGAGCGCGCCACCCTCACCCTGCCCCCCTCGCTGATCGGCGCCAACGCCCTCTTTTCATTCAAACACTGGATCCATTCCGAACTCGAATCCAGCACCTCGACGCGCGCCTTCGACGGCGGCATCGTCGAGATCTCTGCAGACGGCGGCGTCACGTTTGAACAGCTTCGCGGCCCCTACACCCACACGATCTATGGCTGGGCCTCTTCGCCCTGGCCGGATGGCACGCCCTGCTTCGCCGGCAACGGCACCGAAGGCTGGCGTAGCGTCACCTTCGACCTCGCCGCCCTCTACCCCGAGCAGAACGGCTTCGCCGGGCGCACGCTCCTTTTCCGGTTCCACTACGGCGGCGACAACAACACCGACCGCGAAGGCTGGTACATCGATAACGTGACGCTCACGCCGCTGCTCGCACACCCCGCCTTCGCACCCGACATCGCCATCAACACGCCGCACACCACCCCGGCTGGCTATCTCGCGCGCATCAACTGGCGCACTTTCCCCGCGGGCATGACCACGCGCGACGATGCGATCAGGGTGTTCATCGATTCCAATGACCCCGTCATGCCGCATGCACACTTCGACTGGTGGCTCGCCATCCGCGATCTGCCGCGCCTGTCCGCATTCACCGCCGCGCAATCCGCCGCCGGCGACGGCCTCGTTCACCTCACTGCGGCTGTCGCCGATGACGACGGCGAGCCGGTCAGCCTCGCCTTCCAATGGTCCGGCGACGGCGGCGCGCACTGGCAGCCCGCCGCGCTCACCAATCTGACGGCCGACTTCGGCACCCCTCTGCCTTTCGTTCCTGACGGTGCCGTGCCCAGCCTGCCGACCGCTACCAACCGGGTCAGCGTCACCAACGCCCTTGCCGCAGTCTGGCCTTCGCGCGATGTCCTGCCGCCGCCCGCCGTCAGCACCCAAACGCTGCTGCGCGTCACTGCCGACAACGGTTATTTTCAGTCCGCCTTCACCTCGGCATGGTTCACGGTCGACAATGCGCCGCCGGTCTTCCTGCCCGGCGCGCTCGCCTTCGCGCCACTCAGCACCGTCGGTCCCTACGCGGTCACCGACGGCGATCTGACCGTTACCTGGCCCGCAGCCGTCGACCTCCCCGCCTCCAACCTCACCTACCGGCTCACCTGCGCCACCGCAACCGCCACGGTCTCATCCGTCTCCGCAACGCTCTCCCTCACAAACGCGCTCGACCGCGACCACACCTTCCGCGTCATCGCGCTCGACCCAGCCGGAAACCGCAGCCAGCCGCTCGAGGCAATCCTGCTGGTGCTCGACGCCGCCGGCGACATTGATGCGGACGGTATGACCGCCGCCGCCGAAGAGACCGCCGGCACCGATGCCACTGACGCGGCCGACCGGCTGGCGGCTTCGCTCGCGCGCACGCCGCAAGGCACGCTCGCGCTCGCATGGACCGGTGCGGCCGGACGCCTCTACACGGTCGAGACCTCGTCCACGCTCCAGCCGGCCGCGTGGCAGCCGCTGCCCGGCAGCATCGACCTGCCCGGAACGGGCGCGCCGCTCGCCGTCGAGCTGCCGGCCGACGCGCCCTCCGCTTTCTTCCGCATCAAGGTCCGCCTGCCATGAGATGTCACCGCCGCTTTGTCCGCACGGCCGCAACGGCCGTTCTGCTTCTGCTCGCCGCCTGCCGTCCCGCGCCGCCCGCGCCGGTACGCCTCGAGTGGCTGACCATGGGAACCGTCGCCGCCGTGCAATGTGCGGACGCCGCCGCCGCGCCGCACGTGCGCGATCTCGCGCAGCGTACCTTCCAGTCGCTGGACAACGACCTCTCCGCCTGGAATCCCGCCAGCACGCTCTGCGCGGTCAACGCGGCGGCGGGCACCCCGCGACCGGTCGCGGTTCCCCCCGACTTCGCCGCCGTGCTGCAGGCCGCTCTGGGTTTTTGCGCTGACTCGGAGGGTGCCTTCAATCCCTTGATCGGGCCGGTCATGCAGGCTTGGGGCTTTAACGGCGGCGCGCTGCACCCCGTGTGCCCGGCCGCAGAAGACCTCGTCGCGCTGCTGGCCCGCACACACTGGCATGATATCCATCTGACGACCGGTGCGCAGGCGACAGTCCGGCTCGCGCTCCCCGGCATGCAACTCGACTTCGGCGCGATCGCCAAGGGCTATGCGGTGGATCTGGCTTGGGAACGTCTCAAAGCCGCAGGGCACACCAACCTGCTGATCGACCTCGGCGGCAACCTGCGCGCGCTCGGCGAGGCCGCGCCGGGACGCGGCGGCTGGCGCACCGGCGTGCGGAATCCCTTTCAGGCCCACGCGCTGGCCGGCAAGTTTCTGATGCGCGACGGCGAGGCGGTCGCCACCTCCGGCAACTACGAGCGCTTCGTCGAGATCGACGGTCTCCGCTACGCCCACATCATGGACGGCCGCACCGGCCAGCCCGTCACCGGTATGGCCGGCGTCACCGTGATCGCGCCGGACGCCGCCACCGCCGACGCGCTCTCCACCGCCCTGTTCATTCTCGGCCCGCAGCGCGGCGCCGCACTGCTGCGCACCCGCCCCGGCTGCGAGGCGCTGTGGATCCCCGACACGCCGGAACGGCTGACGGTCTTGGCCACGCCCGGTTTTGCCGCCCGCCTGACGCCCGTCGGCGACACCCCCTACCGCCTGACTGTCGTGACACCATGAAAGGAAGGGATGAGGCCCCCCGCAGCCGATTACGCGCGCGATTACGTGCGCGTCTTGCCGCCATGCGATCATTTTGCTACGGTACCGATCATGAAAATCATCCGCTTTCTGACGAACGCCGGCGCGACGCCGCTGACCGGCATCCTCCACTCCGACGGCTTGGCCGAACCGATTGACGGCGATCTCTTCGGGGTTTGGCAGCCCAGCGGACGGCGCGTGCGCGTCGCCAAGTTGCTGGCACCGCTTCAGCCCTCCGTCATTCTGGCCATCGGCCTCAACTTCCGCGCGCACGCCCAGGAGACGCAGCAGCCGATTCCGGCGCATCCTGTCCTCTTCATGAAGAGCCCGTGGACCGTGCAGAATCCAGGCGATCCGATCCTCATCCCCACGCGACTGCCCAGCACCCGGGTGGATTACGAGGCCGAACTGGTCGTGATTCTCGGCAAGGCGTGCAAGAACGCCACGCGCGACAACGCGCTCGACCACGTGCTGGGTTACACCTGCGGCAATGACGTCACGGCGCGCGACTGGCAAAAGAGCTTCGGCGGCAATCAGTGGTGCCGCGGCAAATCTTTCGACACCTTTGCACCGCTTGGCCCCGCGATCGTCACCCGCGACGAGATCCAGGATCCGCAGAATTTGACGTTAAAGGCGTGGGTCAACGGGGATCTCCGCCAATGCTCCAGCACGGCGGACCAGATCTTCAGCGTGGTTGATCTGATCGTCTTCCTGAGCGGCAGCACGACGCTGCCGGCCGGCACGGCGATTTTTACCGGCACCCCTTCCGGCGCCGGCTTCGCACGCACGCCGCCGCTTTACTTAACGGCGGGCGACTCCGTGACCATCGCCATCGACGGCATCGGCGAACTCACCAACCCGGTCGCGCTCGAAGAAGCGTGACGTTTATTTCGCGAGGATCATCGCGACGTGAACCGGAGCCACGGTCGC
>MWEJ01000311.1 GCA_002071025.1 Verrucomicrobia bacterium ADurb.Bin070
CACCGCGTGCTGCCGCCGCATGTCGCCGTCGACAAACCCAACACCCGTATCCTCTCGGCCAAATCACCGATCTACCTGCTCTCCGACGCACGCCCGTGGCTGCGCGGCAACAAAAAAAATCCGTGCCGCGCCTGTGTTTCCGCGATTGATTTCACCGGCACCTGCGCCGCCGCCATCCTCGAAGAGTACCCGGAGGAGCCATGACCGGTCGCCGCCACCTTTATGATCCGTTTGATTGCGAGCTGTGCCTCGTCGGCGCGCCCGACGACACCCGGCTGGCCGAGGAGGTCAAGCGGCTCATCCATTTCCTTGAACACGCGCCGGATGTCTCGCTGCAGGACGTCGCCTACACCTGCGCCTGCTCCGCGCGCAGCATGCCCGCCGTGCTCGCGGTCGTAGCGGCCTCAGTCGCCGATCTGCGTGACCGCCTGGCACAGGCCCACAAGAAACTCTCCGAAAATGCCGGACGTATCCGCGACAAAAGCGGCACCTACTTCTTCCGGGACCGTCTCTGCCCGCGCGGACGCATCGCTTTCCTGTTCCCTGGTGCCGTCTCGTTTTATCCCGACATGCTGCGTGACCTTTGCCTGGTCTTCGAGGATTGTCGCGGCGCCTTCGACGAGTTGGAGGAGGCGCTCCAGACACGAGACACCGAAACCTTCTCCCCCTCCGACTACATCTTCCCGCCCGCCGCCTGTTACCGCAATGACGCCGGTGCCTTCTCGGCCCAGGCCTTTTCCGAATCGTTCATCGCCGTCCACGCCGCCAACACCGCGCTCTTCCGGCTTTTCGACCGCATGGGCGTGACCCCCGACGGCTTGGCCGGCTTCAGCGGCGGTGACTTTGCCGCGCTCGAGGTCGCCGGGGTCTACGGCAACCTCTCGCGCAACAAACGCATCGTCTTCATGCGCGAGGGCTACCAGATGCTGAGCCGTCTGGCGGAGCGTGACGACCTGCCCGCCTGCGTCATGCTCTCGGTGATCGACGCGCCGCGCGCAATGCTGGACACTTTGGTGGAGGCTTATCCCGGACGGCTTGCGCTGGCCTTTTTCCACAGCCCGCGCCAGCAGACCATCGCCCTCTCCCCCTCGATCCTGAAAGAGGTCACCGCTGTGCTCCACAAGGCCGGCGTGAAGACCATGACCGTGCCCATCGACCGGCCCTTCAACACGCCCTGGTGCAGCAAGGTGCTGCCGCCCATCAAGCAGTTCCTCTCGCATTGGGTGCGCCACGTGCCCAAAATCCCGGTCTACTCCTGCGCGACCGCCGAACGTCTGCCGGCGCAGCCACGCGCCATCCAGCACCTCACCGCTGACCAATGGACCTCACCGATCCTTTTTGACGACACGATCCGACAGATGCATGAAGACGGCTTCCGCATCTTTATCGAACTCGGCGCGCGCGGCAACATGACCAATGCCATCGACGAAACCCTCAAGAACCACCCGCATCAGGCCGTAGCCATCAACCGCGTCCACCGTTCCGGACTGGTCCAGCTCCACCATGCCCTCGGCCTGCTGGCCGCGCAGGGGGTGCAGCTCGACCTCACCATGCTCCACCGCCACCGCCGCAGCCGCTCGCTTGACTTCAACCGCCCGCTCTCGGTCGTGACGCGCACCGAGAACGACTTGCGTCTCACCGCCCGGTTGCCCACGCTCACTTTGTTCGCCCCGCCCGGCGAATTCCTCACCTCTTCGCGCGCCACCTCCGAGCAGGCGCGCAAAGCCATGCCGGTGATCACCGATAAGCGCAGCTTTGATTTCGGTGCCGATTTCCCGATGCTCGCCAACGCCACGATCCTCGAAGAAGAGCCCGGCGTCATGATGGAGATCGCCAAGGTGCTGACGTTGGAGGATTATCCCTTCCTGCGCGATTACGCACTCGGAACCTCGCAGCTTTCCTACGCCAAGCCCGCGCTCAAAGGCCTGACCCTGCTCTCTCTGATCTCTAGTCTGGAGATGATGTGCGAAGCCGCCCGCAAACTGGTGCCGCGCCGCCGCGTGGCGCAGATCGACAACCTTCACGCCCAGCGCTGGGTCGGTTTCGAACGCGGCTCGCTGCGCGTCATCCTGCGCGCCGAGCGCATCTCCTGGCCCGATACGCACTTTACGGCCGTGCGCGTACAGCTCCGAGACGATTCGCCCAACAGCGCCTTCACCTGGCCGATCGTCGAGGCGATCGTCTTGCTGACCGCCGCCGGCCCCGCCAACCATCCGATCCAACCACCGCCGCTGGCCAACCCGCGCCCGGTCAACTGGTCCGGCCACGACATCTACCCCGACCGCCTCTTTCACGGCGAGAGCCTGCGCATTGTGCGGCACGTGGATCTCTGGAGCGAGGAGGGTATCGACTTTGAAGTCGAGGTGCCCGGCCGCGCCGACGCCGTGCGCTACACCAAGATCCCGCTCTTCTCCATCTGGCCGATGTTGCTGGACGGCATCGTCTCCGCCTTTTCACTGTGGCGCGCGCACGAAAAATTCGCCGGCGCCATCTCCATGCCCTTCCGCGCACGCCGCATCGTTTTCCACGCCAACACCTTTACCGAAGGCGCCCGCCTGCGCGGCTACCTGCGCCTGATCTCCGTCACGCCGCGTTCGCACGTGGCTGACATCCAAGTCTCCGACGGCAACGGCAACCTGCTCATCCATTTCCGCGGCTGGGAAGAGCTGTGCGAACGCGTTCCGCCTGAATACCACCAGTTTATCCTGCGCCCTTCCGAACAATACCTGACCCGCGACTTGCCGCTGGAGATGCTGGGCAACCCGGCCACACCCGTGGCCGCCTCGGTCGCCACCGAGGTGCCGTTCAAGATCTTCGAAAACAATCAGGAGCTCTGGCTCAAGACCCTTGCCCATGTGTTGCTCGCGCCGGTCGAGCGCGAAGAGTGGCTCGAAATGCAAGGCGCCACCAGCCGCCGCGTCGAATGGCTCTTCGGGCGCGCCGCCGCCAAAGAAGCCGTACGCCGTTTTTTGGTCAAATATCACCAGGCGCGCTGGACCGACGCCGACATTCCCATCTGGCCCGATGACTCCGGCAAGCCCCACCCGCTCGGTCCCTGGCGCGAACACACCGCAGCCAAAATCGACCTCTCGATCACCCACACCTCGAAGCTCATCATCGCTGCGGTCGCCGCCAACGCCCGCATCGGCATCGACGTCGAGGTGCTCGGCCGCGCCCTCAGCGACGACTTCACCCGCGGCGTCTTCACGCATGAAGAACTGGAACTCGCCGCCCACACCGGCGAGGCGCCGACGGCAGTCCTGCGCTTCTGGTGCGCCAAAGAGGCCATCTCCAAAGCGCTCGGCACCGGCATCCGCTACAGCCCGCAGGACCTGCGTATCACGGCGGTCGACGCGATGACCGGACAGCTCCAGATCGAACTGCTCGGGCAGTGGCTGGAGCCCTTCAAACAGTTCAAGGGGCGCAAGAATCCGATCCATACCTCGCTCTTTGAAGGACACGCCGTCGCCACCTGCCTGCTGCCCGCCTCCCTCTTTGAAACACCGGAATAAATCGGCATGCGCCTGCTGCTCCATAACATCCAATACGGAACGGGACGGCTGCGCCGCTTCGCCTGGCTGGAAACCCTCGTTCGCAGCACGCGCCACTTCCCCAACATCACGCGCTTCGTGCGCCACATGGACCCCGACATTATCGGACTGGTTGAAGTGGACGCCGGCTCCTTCCGCACGCAGCGCAAGAACCAGGCAGAAGAGCTGGCCAACGACCTCGATTATTTTCACTGCCACCGCGTAAAATATCCGGATGACGGCCTCGGCCGCCGCGTGCCGGTCCTCAACAAGCAGGCCAATGCCGTGCTCGCGCGCGAGCCGATCCTGCGCACCGCCTTTCACGACTTCGAGACCGGTTTCAAAAGCCTGGCGATCGAAGTGGAGCTGGAAAGTGTCACGGTCTTCCTCGTCCACCTCGCTCTGGGCATGCGCGCCCGGCAGCGCCAGCTCGGAGACCTGCACGATCTGATCCAGGGCTGCGCCAAGCCGCGTCTGGTAGCCGGTGATTTCAATACCCTCTCCGGCGTGTGGGAGATGCGCATGTTTTTGCGTGCAACCGGCCTCAAGAGCGCCAACACGCGCCACGCCCCCACTTTCCCGAGCTGGGCGCCGTGCCGCGAGCTGGATTTCATCTGTTACGATCCTTCCATCACCCCGGGCCGTTTCAAAATACCCCGCGTGCGGCTCTCCGACCACTTGCCGTTGATGTTCGACTTCGAACCGCCCCTCGCCCCCCGGCGGCCGCTTCTCGACGACGGCCACTGACCCCTTACGCGAGCGGCACACGGAAGGTGAGCAGCGTGCCCTGGCCGGGGGCGCTGT